>NZ_JAKKRH010000034.1:0-52166 GCF_025654465.1 Shewanella sp. SM101 | reverse complement strand
CTGCTCTACCGACTGAGCTAACGACCCATCTATTGTCTATTAAAACTGTTACGCTGATTTATACACTTTCAGTAAAGTGGTGGGTCGTGAAGGATTCGAACCTTCGACCAATTGGTTAAAAGCCAACTGCTCTACCGACTGAGCTAACGACCCATCTAGGCATTACGATAAAAATGTTCACTTATTTTGGCATCAGCAATGCGAATAATAAGTGGTGGGTCGTGAAGGATTCGAACCTTCGACCAATTGGTTAAAAGCCAACTGCTCTACCGACTGAGCTAACGACCCATCTGGTGTTGCGCTGATTTACACACTTTCAGTAAAGTGGTGTGTCATTAAGGATTAGAACCATTCGACTGATTGGTTAAAAGCCAACTGCCCTAGCTGCATAAAAAGCGACTGAGCTAACGACCCATTGTACTACTGACTATCTCATTAAATACCACTAACTTATTCTATTCATTAGAGTAAGTGGTGGGTCGTGAAGGATTCGAACCTTCGACCAATTGGTTAAAAGCCAACTGCTCTACCGACTGAGCTAACGACCCATTTACTGGTATTTCACGCCCCGAACGACCTCGCCGCTCTGAGGGCGCCTATAATACCTTTTTCATCTTCTCATGCAAGCGCAAATTCCCAATTTTTTGTCGTTTGCATGAAAAACAGACTAAGAGTATGTTTTTTAGTTAATTACGCTTTAATTGCAGCCAGTTGCTGCTGTGCAATGCGTGCTGCGGCGCTGTTTGCGTAATCTTTGACAACTTGTTGGTAGTATTGCATCGCACCAGCTTTATCACCGGTTTTCTCGGCGATCATGCCAAGCTTCACTAAACTATCGCCACGTTTATTAGAATCACTAAAACGATCAACCACAGTTTTGAAGGCTTGTTTGGCTTCTGCAAATTCGCTCTTATTAAATAATAGCTGTCCTAACCAATAGTTCGCATTCGCGGCATACACAGAGTCTGGGTATTGTTTGATAAAAGCACGGAAGGCAGGAATGGCATCGTCATACTTTCGCTCTTTTAAGACTAAGTTAACGGCATTTTCATAACTTGCAGTTTCACTTAAACTACTTGCGGCAGCATTGGTCGATACCACAGAGGGGATTGATGTGGCTGCAGCTGCAGGTGCGGCAGATGCCTTTGAGGATAAATTAGCAAGCTCATCATATAACTGACGCTGACGCTCTTGCATCTGCTCAATCTGATAATTCTGTTGTTCGGTTAAACCGCGTAAATCGAGAACTTCCTGCTGTAGTGTATCAAGACGACGTTGCATCTCGAGCTCACTTTGTTGTCTCGATTTTACAATACGTTCGATACGAGCAAGTCTGTCATCACCCGAACCACCAGCAATATCTTCCACAGGAGCAGGCGCTGCAACTGCAGCGCCCGCACCAAGGAACATTGCCGTAATTAAGACGGCACGTTTCATTGTGTTACTCTCCGAGATTCAATCTTAGTAAACTAAAACTGCACGACGGTTTTTGCCAAAACCTTCATCAGTGCGAGAAAAATCAAGTGGTTTTTCTTCGCCATAGCTGACTACGCTCATTTGGCTTGGCTGTACGCCCATACCTTGTAGGTATTTAGCAACGGCTTTAGCGCGACGTTCGCCCAGAGCAATGTTGTACTCAGGAGTGCCACGCTCGTCCGCATGACCTTCAATCAGTACGCGCACACTTGGGTGCTCAACTAAGTAAGTACCATGAGCTTCTAATACAGCGGCGAATTCAGTTTGAACTTCACTGCGGTCGAAATCGAAGTAAATGATGTGTTCTTTTCTCAACTCTTCTAACTGCTGACGTTGCTGCTCTTCAGATGACAACATAGCACCCACACCACCAGTTTGAATGCCACCATTCAGTTCGCTACCTGAACCGTTTGTTGAGCCCATTGCATCAGTTTCTGATTCTGAAGTTGAGCTACATGCACTAATAGCCATAATTGGAAGTGCTACCAACATAGCTTTTAACAACTTATTCAGATCCATTACGTGTTCCTTATAAAATTAAATGTGATTAAATCAAGGTATAACATTAGAGAAACGGAGACCAAGAAGGTGATTTCACCTCGCCTTGACCCACGGGTAATCTCGCTTTAAAGCGTCCATCCGTAGAAACAGCTGCTAATACTTGCTTACCTTGGTGTGTAGTGCCATATATGACCATAGTACCATTAGGCGCCACACTTGGGGATTCATCCAAGCGTGTAGAGGTTAGCACCTGCATAAAACGCGTATTTAAATCCATACGCGCAATATTAAACTTACCGTTAGTACGGTTAACAAAAATCATACTACGTCCATCTGGCGTAATTGAACCACCAAGGTTCCATTCACCTTCAAATGTTTCACGACTCACTTTACCTGAGCTTAACTCTACGCGATAAATTTGCGGTCTACCACCACGTTCAGATGTGAAAATCAACGACTTCCCATCAGGATACCATGATGGTTCAGTATCGATAGCATAGTGATTAGTAATACGCTTAATCGCTTTTGTCGCAATATCGATAACATAGATCTCAGGCTGACCATCCTTAGACAGCGTCACAGCCAAAGATTTGCCATCAGGAGAGAAAGCCGGCGCACCGTTAATACCAGGGAAAGAGCTCACTTTAGTGCGCACTTGGGTATAAAGGTCTTGCACGAAAATCTCTGCTTTTTTATTTTCAAAGCTAACATACGCCAAACGACGCCCATCAGGCGACCAAGTGGGTGACATTAATGGCTCAGGTGAGCGCAGTAACATTTGCTCGTTAAAACCATCATAGTCCGCAACCATCAACTGATAAGGTGCTTTTTGAGTATGATTGACCACGACATAGGAGATCCGCGTTAAGAATGCACCGCGAATACCGGTTAACTTTTCATAGACGATATCGCTAATTCTATGACCATATTGACGAAATTGCGCTGCTGAAATCACAGTTTGGCGACTATCCATCAAAAATTCTGTAGCGCTGACTGAGCCTTTCAATGCTTGGTTTTGTGCTTTAACTAAATCGATTAAATCAAAGCTCACCAAATACTGATCGGTTCCGTAAGGTTTCACAGTACCTAACACCACAGCTTCTGCGCCAACGCTAGACCATGAACTAGGTTGAAACTGAGCCAAAGCACCAATATTGCGCTGAGGTAGTCCGAGCTCGTCTAAAGGTTTAAAGGTACCGCTACGAGCTAAGTCAGACATCACCACATCAGCAATCGCTTGTGGCGGTGCGCCAGGACCTTGCCATACAAAAGGCATCACAGCGATGGGACGCGCTGCGTCAACACCTTCTGTGATCACAATATCCAATGCCGCTTTCGCGGGGGTGGTGCACAGCAGAACTGCCAGTGCTAACCATTTTGCCAATATTTTCATGGTGCTCCTTTAATTAAACGTTGGTTCAACGATTAAGTTAATTTCTTTCATCAAGTTATAAACCGCAGGATCCGGAGACACAGGCAGTTTGCCCGCTTTCAAAATCGCCGCTTTTGCTGCACGACAAACGTTGGGATCACCACCTTTTGTTTGGCTGCTGATCACAAACCCATCATTCGCTAAACGCACAGAGACAGTACAAGTCTTTCCACGCATAGATTCATCCACTACCAAATTACGTTGAATAGTTGATTTTATCATTGCCTGATACTTACCGACTTCACTCTGCATCTGCTTATTCATGGTTTGCGACAGCGCCGCTTGCTCAGCCGCTAATGCATCAGCCATTTCCTGCTCTTGATCGGCAAGGGCTTTAGCATCCGCTTTAGCTTTAGCATCCGCTTTAGCTTTAGCATCCGCTTTAGCTTTAGCATCCGCTTTAGCTTTGGCATCAGCTTTAGCTTTGGCATCAGCTTTAGCTTTGGCATCTGCTTTAGCTTTGGCATCAGCTTTAGCTTTGGCATCAGCTTTAGCTTTGGCATCTGCTTTAGCTTTGGCATCAGCCTCCGCTTTAGCTTCCGCATCTGCTTTTTGCTTACGGTCAGTTTCAGCTTTCACTGCAGCAGCTTCTTCAACCTTGCGTTTTTCAGCGGCTTTTTGTGCGGCGTCTTCAGCAATCTTACGCTCCTGCTCTTTCAGCTTACGGTCAGCTTCGGCTTTGACCGCCTTTTCCTTTTCCTGCTGCTGTTTCACCTGGGCTAATTTGGTCGCTTCATTGGCTTTTTGAATCTCAATTTCCTGCTGCTTACGTTCTTGCTCTAGCTGTTTAATCTGAGCTTGTTCGCGCTCGCGTGCCTGTTTCGCTTCTTGAGCTTTGCGTTCAAGCTCGGCTTGACGTTCTTGCTCACGGCGTTCGGCATCACGCTTTTCTTGCTTAAGTTTCTCAACTTGATTAGCCACTTTTTGCTGATCAACCATAACAGCTTTGATTGCTGGTGCGCTAACTTGTTGCATAGGCTCAGGTTTGTGAGAAAAATCTATTCCTAATGCCAGAATAATTATCACGCCAATATGAATACCCGCTGAAATTGACAGAGGTAATGTTACATCTGACTTATCTGCCACCTATTTCTCCTTGGGTGAATCCGTCATCAAACCGACTGATGGCACACCAGCTTGCTGCAGTGTCACCATCAACTGAATCACTTTATCGTAAGGAATATTTCTATCGGCTTTAACCACAACAGGACGCTCAGGTTCAGTCACGATAAGTGCAGCCACTTCCGTTGCCAATTCTTCCAAATCCATAGGCACATTCGTTGAACCGCCTTTATTGAGGAAGTAATCACCGTCACCATCGATAGAAGCAACAATGGGCGGCTTACTGTCATTGGGTAACACTTCTGCCGCCCCTTGAGGCAGCTCCACTTTGACCCCTTGGGTCACTATGGGTGCTGTTACCATAAAAATAATTAACAGCACGAGCATGACGTCGATATAAGGCACCACGTTGATTTCAGCAACGGGGCGACGACGTTTGCGCTGATAAGCTGGTTGCATTATGCCCCTTCCTTCTCACTGTATGCTTGGCGATGCAAAATGCTGGAGAACTCTTCCATAAAGTTTGCGTAAGCCATTTCTAATTTATCGACTTGGGTCGAGAAACGGTTGTACGCAATTACCGCTGGAATTGCAGCAAATAAACCCATAGCCGTTGCAATCAAAGCTTCAGCAATACCGGGTGCAACCATAGCTAAGGTGGCATTTTCCATCGAACCAATAGCGATAAAAGAATTCATGATCCCCCATACCGTACCAAATAAACCGATATAAGGGCTAGTCGAACCAATCGTTGCTAATAACGGTAAGTTAGCTTCTAACTTTTCCATTTCGCGAGACAAGGTCACACGCATAGCTCGCGATGTACCATCCATGACGGCATCGGGCACTTTGCTATTTAATTTATTCAGGCGTGAATATTCCTTAAAGCCAGTCACAAATAATGACTCTAAACCGCTATTATCTGGACGGGATGATAATTCTTTATACAAACGGTTTAAATCAACACCTGACCAAAATTTGTCTTCAAACTTCGCCGATTTACTTTTTGCGGATGTCAGTAAGCTACGGCGTTGTAAAATCACCGTCCAAGACATCACCGACAAGCAAAGTAAAGTGAACATAACAAATTTCACTAATAAACTGGCTTGTAAAAATAACCCAACAATCGACATATCAGCTTGCACTGTCAAACTCCTGCACAATATTTAAGGGAATAGCTCGGGGACGCATACGTGATAGCGCAACACAAACAACCAGCACTGTGCCTTCACAATAACAGTCTCCCTGTTTATCGACCAAGCGTTGATGAAAGATCAACGAGGCCTTTTTCAACTCTATGACCTTAGTTTCAACAATAAGGTTCTGTTCAAAACGTGCTGCTTTGCGAAAATCGAGTTCCGCACGCTTTACGACAAAAGCAGTGTCGTCGGCTAATAACGCAGTCTGACTCACGCCAAGGGCTTTTAGCCACTCGGTTCGCGCGCGCTCAAAAAAGTTGAGGTAGTTCGAATGATAGACAACGCCACCAGCGTCGGTGTCTTCGTAATAGACTGAAATTGGCCAATGAAACATCATTTGAAAATAAGCAAATTTTGGTTGAAAAATTGACGCTTACTATACCTAGGGAAACAAGACTTGTGAATGACCCGATGAAGATATAGATAGGAATAGCGCGGGTTTCAGATGAATAGGGGCAATTGTAAAAGAGAATGGGGTCAAACGACCCCATTTTATTAACATAGTTAGTTATTTTGCGATAGCTTGTGGCAAGGTTAAGCCAAAACTCTGCCACAAGAAACTGTAGATGTCGGCAAATTCGTCGATCTTCATCGCCGTGGGCTTACCCGCTCCATGACCAGCATTTGACTCGATACGCATAATGACTGGTTTATTGCCCTGCTGTTTCTCCTGCAGCATGGCCGCAAACTTGAAACTGTGTAATGGCACAACACGATCATCATGATCCGCTGTCATTACCATAGTCGCAGGATAAGCTTGCGCTTTTACATTGTGATAGGGCGAATAAGCCAATAGCGCAGGGAATTGCTCTGCTTTATCGGCACTACCGTATTCACTCGTCCAAGCCCAACCAATAGTGAACTTGTGAAAACGCAGCATATCCAACACGCCCACGGCAGGTAATACGGCAGCAAAAAGTTCAGGACGTTGAGTCACAGCAGCGCCCATCAACAGACCACCATTACTGCGGCCATAGGCACCGAGTTTAGAGCTGTTGGTATATTTTTCGCTTACCAGATATTCAGCAGCAGCAAAATAGTCATCAAACACATTTTGCTTTTTGTCGAACATCCCCGCTTGATGCCAGCTTTCGCCATACTCAGCACCGCCACGTAAACTCGGCACGGCATAAATGCCACCCATGTCTAACCAAGCGATATTGGCAGGGCTAAAACGTGGTGTCATCGAAATGGCAAAACCACCATAGGCATAAAGTAATGTCGGATTTTGGCCGTTTTTCACTAAGCCCTTTTTATAGGAGAGCATCATAGGCACACGCGTACCGTCTTTGCTGCTATAGAAAACCTGTTCAGAAACATAGTCATCGGGATTAAACGAGACTTTGGGTTTAGCAATGACAGTTGAACCACCAGTTTTAAAATCAAACTTATAGGTGGTTTCAGGCTGAATATAACTATTAAACACATAATAGAAATAATCTTTGCTGGCTTTACCAAAAGGCCCTGCCACATTGCCAAGACCAGGCAATGCCACATCTTGACGCTTCTGACCACCCATACTGTAAATCGATAATTGACCTAACACATCATGTAAATAACTCACCACTAAATGGTCATTAATAATGGCGACATTATTAATCGGATCTTTAGACTCAGGAATAATCGTTTGCCATTGCGATTTATCACTATTGCGGGTGTCAATCGCAATCACTTTACCATTAGGCGCCTCTAAGTCGGTTTTGAAATAAAACACTGAACCATCATTACCGAGAAACTCATATTCAGCTTCTAATTTGAGGATCAATTCCACCACTTGGGATTTAGGCTCAAATAACGATTTATAGAAGAAACGATTACGCTTATCCGTACCTTGAGAAATCGACAGTAATAAGTATTCACCTTTCTCAGAGACATCAATGCCAAAGCCCCAATCTTTATTCTGTGGACGCTCATAAATCAATAGATCTTGATGTTGGTCTGTGCCTAATTTGTGGTAATACACTTTTTGGTTAAAATTAACGTCAGCTAAGACATCCCCCCCTGCAGGGGCATCATAACGGGCGTAGAACACACCTTGATTTTCTTTATCCCACACTGCGCTAGAAAATTTAATCCATTTCAGTTCATCGGCCAGTTTCTTACCGGTTGCAATATCAACGAACTGCCATTGCTGCCAATCTGAGCCAGAATTTGAAACGCCATAGGCTAAAATTTTACCGTCATTACTCACAGCAACGCCGGATAAGGCAACAGTACCATCCGCAGACAGTTTATTTGGGTCAAGAACAGGCTTTTCAACACCATCTAAACCTTTAACGTACAAAACCGATTGCGCCTGTAGGCCATCATTGCGGTAGTAAAATTGATTGTCGCCGTTTTCAAACGGAGCAGAGACTTTTTCGTAATTCCAAAGTTCTGTAATACGTTCGACCACAGCTTGTTTATTGGGGATCTTAGCGAGGTAGGCTTGACCAAAGTCTTGTTGTTCTTTTACCCACTCTTCAGTTTCAGGTGTATTGGCCTCCAGATGACGATAAGGGTCGGCCACCGCAACACCATGAATGGTTTCGACGAGGTCATCTTTTTCAGTGACAGGGTAAACGAGTTTAGTTGCGCTTGCCTGCTCAGTCGAATTTTGCTCAGGTGCATTGCCACTTTGGCAGGCACCGAGTGCCATCCCCAATGTGGCCACTAACAAACCTTGCTTTGCAAGGCGAAATCTTAATGCCATCGTGTTGTCGTCCTTCTTATGGTTTCGGGCTTAAGGCCTTTTCAGCAAGTACTATACAAGCAAAAAAAATCATGGCAATGGCGTAACTTAATATGAAGTTTTTTAAGCTGTATCGTGAATTTAACAAAATAGCAGCAAGGATAAACTTATTGAAGTGTATTATTATGCATTAATAGTGAGTTATAAGTTATTAATCAAGGTAAATAGTGACTTAAGTGATATAAATCACCTTTGTAGCCATTAGAATTACTAATGTTTATGGGCAATTTTTCTCGTTTGTTTTACAACGGGTTTCCCAATAGAATGTGCTTGTTTTCAGGAGATAACTGCTTGCAGATATCGAAAACAAAGAACTTTTAAACTGGTGTGTTCCCAACACTTCAGTTTCTTTTCTGGTTCTTATGCTTGACTTCCTTCCTTCAATTTGTTGATTGCAAATGCATTATTTTTGCGGCCCGCTTAGTTTAAGCGGGCTTTTTTTTAGCATTTCAAACACAATCCTGATTATTGCAACGGCCAAGTTTTATACTTCATCTATATTACTCGTACTTATCCCACTCTCGCTTTCTGCAGTACTTGTTGAGGTGGATATGTCATCACTACAAATTAAAAAATCTCATTATTTTTACCCATACGCGCAAATTGAGCGAATCATTCGATTAAAGTGGCATACTGCCTGAACTCTCCTTCTTTTAAAAACGACAATGCCAAGTCATAAACTTGGCATTGGAAAACACTTAAAACCTAGGTAAAACAAACACTACAAAGGTTTACTGATCCGTATAACAACACGACGGTTACGCGCCCTTTCATCCATATCATCATTGGAAGCCACGTGACGACGCTCACCATGCCCAAATGTGACAATACGATCTTGAGGAATACCACTGGCAACAAAGAACTCTTTTACCGACGCTGCTCGTGTATCCGACACTTTCTGGTTTACTGAACGGCCACCATAGCTGTCGGTATATGCATCCACCAGCACTAACTCTACCAAGGGATCATAGGCTAAATATTCTTGCACCCGAGACAGTTGTTGCTGGGAGAAACGAGTTAAATCGGTTCCGCCTTCATCGTAATTTAATACAGTAAAAGCGATATCTTCAAAGCTATAGGGCAATAAATGCGCTAGACAAGCTTTAAACTCAGTATATTTACGGCCAAAATTAGCTGAAGACAAACCCACAGCTATCTTATTCGACTCGTTATACCAATCAGCATAGTAAAACGTTGGTTCCATACCGCGACTCAACTCTGCCAACATAGACCAAGCTGCACGCTTAGGCACTTCACCGTTAAAGTACTTTTGATAATGTAATGAAGTGATCTCTTTTGATACCACACCAGGACGCCACTGCGGCGCGCGGCTAATTAATTTCGCCTGCGTCACTTGATCAGGTTTTACCCACATATCTAAGGTAAAAGTCATATTCTGCTGTTTACCTGCTTCACTGGTAAAAATCGCTTTACCGTAAGAAGGAATATCATGCTCAAGGCGACAGACGATGGGAGTATTTTCACTCACTCGCCACTGGGAATCACTTAAAGAGGCGACATAATGGCGCAACTCTGCCATTGCAGTTGCTGGAACGCATAAAATTGATACTAATATCAGTTTTCGCCACATAGCCTTTACTCATGTTTAATCGGTTACATGGCTTTATCGGCAAACTATTTAGTTCCTTTAGCTCATAAAACCACCAATCAAGCATGACACACCCCAACACATTTAGCATAATAGCGCCCTGTGAATTTTCTTGAGTACTTTATGAGTGACATTTGCGACGCGAACAAATTGAAATACCGATTTCGAGGCTACTTTCCCGTAGTCATTGATGTCGAAACTGCGGGCTTCAACTCTCAAACCGATGCGTTGCTAGAAATTGCCGTCACCCTACTAAAAATGGACAATGAAGGTGTGATAGGAATCGATAAAACCCTACACTTCCACATTGAGCCCTTTGAAGGTGCAAATTTAGAACCCGAAGCGTTAGCATTCAACGGTATTGATCCCACTAATCCGTTACGGGGAGCGGTGAGCGAGAAAGAAGCCTTTTTAGAAATCTTTAAAGCCGTGAAGAAAGCCCAAAAAGCCTCCGACTGCCATCGCAGTATCATAGTGGCGCACAATGCGGCATTCGATCATGGTTTTGTGAGTAAGGCGATAGAACGTTGCGACTTAAAACGCTCGCCGTTTCATCCTTTTGCCACCTTTGACACAGCAACGCTCGCCGGACTCGCCATTGGTCATACCGTACTTGCCAAGGCATGCATTATGGCGGGTATTCCCTTCGATAATAAAGAAGCCCATTCGGCGCTATATGATACCGAACGTACCGCGGAGCTTTTTTGTCACATAGTGAATCGTTGGAAATCATTAGGTGGCTGGCCGTTACTGGCCGTGGATGCGCAGGATGCAGAAAGCGGTACTGTGGAATAAATTGAACAGTTAACACGAGATCTTCAGCAATGAAAAAACAAAAAAGCTGCCATTGGCAGCTTTTTTCATTTAACAGGCGACTGTGATTAGAAAAGTACTAATTACAGTGAGCTTGCATTTTCAGACAGGTAAGCAGCAACACCTTCAGTGCTTGCATTCATACCTTTATCGCCTTTTTCCCAGCCAGCAGGACAAACATCACCGTGCTCTTCATGGAATTGCAGTGCATCGATCATACGTAGCATTTCATCAACGTTACGGCCTAATGGTAGATCGTTAACGACTTGGTGACGAACCATGCCTTCTTTGTCGATCAAGAATGAACCACGGAAAGCCACACCCGCTTCTGGATGCTCAACATCGTATGCTTTACAGATTTCATGTTTAACATCAGCCACTAGCGTATATTTAACTTGGCCAATACCGCCTTTTTCAACTGGGGTGTTACGCCATGCATTGTGGGTAAACTGAGAATCGATAGACACACCAATCACTTCTACGCCACGCTTAGTGAACTCTTCCATACGGTGATCAAAAGCGATCAACTCTGATGGGCAAACGAAAGTGAAGTCAAGTGGATAGAAGAATACGACGGCTGGTTTGCCTTTGATGGCTGCAGTCAAGTTAAAGCTATCAACGATTTCGCCAGAACCTAATACAGCTGCAGCAGTAAAATCAGGAGCCTGACGGCCTACTAATACGCTCATTTTATATCTCCATCTATGAGTTGAACTAAGTGTAAGGCAAGATGCCTTCTAGCCAGTATGTTCTCAACCTAGGTCAAGTTAAATCCTTACTGATTAAAAGGTGTTCTTACCAATCAAATCCTTAGGCATTATAAGTCGTGTGCTGTGCCTTACAACCTATTTAAGACCAATATCACATTTTTCAAGGGTATTTCCGTTTTGCCTGACTAAGGATAGAGCATTCTGCGTACCGAGTGTGCGGAGCAATCCACATTCGGCTAACAGACAAAACCCAGCATGATCACATTTTCAGATATTTTTCAGATAAGCCCTCGGCAAACTGGACATCCACTGCCTTTGCAGTCGAAAATAGCTCCTTTGGCTTAAAGAATTAAGAAAATTGATAATGAATGCAGTCGTAATTGCAGTGTGCTTAATGTTAGCACTCAGTTTAGCTAGGGTGAATGTGGTTATTGCCCTGACCGTGAGCGCCCTCGTGGCGGGATTGGTAGGCGGAATGGATCTGCACCAAACTATAGATGCCTTTAATACAGGCTTAGGTGGCGGCGCACAAATTGCGCTCAGTTATGCATTATTAGGTGCTTTCGCTGTCGCACTATCGCATTCAGGCTTAACGACGCTGATTTCTAGAAGCATCATTAGTAGCCTTGGACAAGATCCTAATCCCACAAACACTAACTGGGTACGCTGGTTACTGCTGTTATCGCTACTCGTTATGTCGATGGCTTCACAGAATATTTTACCGATCCATATCGCCTTCATTCCGATTTTAGTGCCACCACTCTTACATGTGATGACCAAACTGAACATCGACCGCCGCCTTGTGGCTTGTGTTCTAACCTTCGGCCTAGTCACCACCTATATGATTTTACCGATTGGTTTTGGTGGCATTTTCTTAAATGATATTCTGCTTTCCAACTTAACCAGCAATGGCTTAGCCGCTGCTCGCGAGCAAATTCCGCCAGCCATGTTAATCCCTGCCGCGGGTATGGTCGTAGGGTTACTCACTGCAGTATTCATCAGTTACCGTAAACCTCGGACTTACGACGAGGCAAAAGTGTTGGTCGCTGAACCTGAAGAAAATCTCAACAAACGCAATATCATCATTGCTGCACTGGCGATATTAGCCACTCTCATCGTACAACTTGAAACTGACTCTATGATTTTTGGTGCCTTAGTCGGCTTCATGATTTTCAGTTTTTCGGGTGCCTTGAAGCATGTCGCCGACCAAGATATCTTCAACCAAGGTGTGCGAATGATGGCCAATATCGGCTTTATCATGATTTCAGCCGCAGGCTTTGCCGCTGTAGTGAAAGAAACCGGTGAAGTGGGTACGCTTGTGGCCTCGCTTAGCGACATCATTGGGGATAATAAAGCCCTCGCAGCCTTTTTGATGCTACTGGTTGGGCTACTGATCACTATGGGAATTGGGTCGTCTTTCTCCACCATTCCAATTATCGCGACGATATATGTACCATTGGCATTGAGTTTTGGTTTTTCAGTAGCGGCCACAATCGCGTTAGTTGGCACTGCAGCCGCGCTGGGTGATGCGGGCTCGCCAGCATCAGATTCCACCTTAGGTCCCACTGCAGGTTTGAATGCCGATGGTCAACATGATCACATTCGTGACAGCGTGATACCAACATTTATCCACTACAATATTCCACTATTAGTGTTTGGTTGGATTGCAGCAATGGTGTTATAAGTGTTATCGCAGATGTTTACATTACCGTATTAGAAAGTAACAACAGCGTGGCATTCTCCGCGCTGTTTTTTATCTCGGGTATTCACTTTATTGCGGGCAGCTGGTTAACTCACTGATTCACTCGATAACTCACGTAATAACTCACGTAATAATGAACGTGATAATTAAGGTGTCAGGTCAAGCTTGCGACTTCCTTGCTTATTCTTTTTATCCTCATATAACGCTTTATCCGCCGCTTGTAGCACTGCCTCAAAGGAAGCATAATCTTGCGAATCAGCCACACCGCAGGAGACTGTCAGCACATTTAAAAACTGCCGCTCTGCGACCGCCTGACGTAAATGTTCAGCCAACAATAAGGCCCGTTCAAAAGTACAATTAGCCAAGATGACGACAAACTCATCACCGCCGGTTCTGATTAACAAATCATTTTCTCGAAATACACTGCGCATCGCATCAACAATTTGCATGATCGCCATATCCCCGAGTTTATGCCCATAGGTATCATTAATGGTTTTGATTTTGTCGCCATCCACGCAGATCACCGCATAATGCCCCTTAGTCGCGACATCAAACAGTGTGGTCTCATAGACTTTCTTATTATAGGTTCGAGTAAAAGCATCCAATAACATCGCTTCACTAAACCGTTGACGCTCAGTACGAAGTTTCCTAAAACGATTGATATTAATTTGAACGAAGAAGATTACGATAGATAACAAAAACCACAGGGGTAAATTCCACACAATGAAACGAAATATACTGATTTTATATGTCAGTGAAGTCATGTTATCTAAATGATTTGTCATCGAATAAAACAAGAACTCCGGCGTCAGTTCAGCCCAAAGGCTATCTGTCGTGATCACCAACTCAGTACCATAATCCGTTCTGCAATTCAACATGTTTATTACGCATAAAAACCGACGTCATTAAGGCCGTGTCGGCAATAACATCACCGATGAAATGATTAGGATCATTAGATGATGAAATCGGTGATGCCATCGATAAAATGACTTTCCCACTGACTTCATCTTGATAAGGAATGGATAATACGATTCCATCGGCTAAGGACTCTGGGGTCGCGTCTTTCGCGCAATAGTGCAGACTCTGACAAAACTCATTCGTTGAAGTACGGTCTTTAATCAGCCGCGCTTTTACGTCCTCAGGAATTGGGGTGGCAAAATACATGGCATCACTGCGATAAAGTCCCACATACAGGAATATATCTTCGGCATTGGTCTTTTTACTGGAATAGAGATAATCAAAGTAGCGTAAGACTTGTTCTTCTTCTGCGGAAAGCACTCCCCCTTGCGGCAGCATTAATCTGGAAGGGTCAAGTTGAAAAAGCGCTAAAGAGGATTTATTGAAATCAATAATATCGTGCAGAGATAAGCTTTTACCGAGCAGTTCAATATAACTCGGTGTAAGTTGCTCATTTTTTACAAAAGACACAAAGGATTTATGCTCTCTATCGATTTTAATCGGTAATAGAATAAGTAGGAGTACGACAAACAAGAGGGTCGCAAATTCAAATGATCGACGCAATAATAACCAGTTGAGAGCCGAATTTCCCATAATTCCTCTTAATCCCTGTTCTACCGACAATGTACCTTGCACAAAACGTAAACTGCGATCAATAACATTGCAAAATAAGCCAATAAAAACAACTTCAATAGATAATTATTATTTAGCTTATTCTAAACTTTAGCAGCTTAAGATAAAGTTGTTATTTCTGTATTGAACAAAAACAAAAAGGGAGCCTAGGCTCCCTTACTGACCACATCCGCTCAATTGAGCATCAGCAACTCAGATTATTTAGCAACTTTGGCTATTTAGTACCAAAGATTTTATCGCCCGCATCACCAAGACCAGGCAGGATATAGCCCTTCTCATTGAGGCACTTGTCGATAGCAGCGGTATATAACTCGATATCAGGATGCGCCGCTTCTAAGGCTTTAATGCCTTCAGGCGCAGCCACTAGCACTAAGGCCTTAATTGAAGTGCAACCGCGCTTTTTCAATAAATCGACGGTCGCAATCATAGAACCACCTGTCGCCAACATAGGGTCGACAACTAAAGCGATACGCTCGTTCATGTCGCTGGCCAGCTTCTCAAAATAAGGCACTGGCTCAAGGGTCTCTTCATCACGGTAAATACCGACAACTGAGATACGCGCACTTGGAATGTGCTCGAGTACGCCGTCCATCATACCCAAACCCGCACGTAAAATTGGCACGACAGTGACTTTTTTACCTTTGATTTGATCGACCTCAACCGGACCATTCCAGCCTTCAATCGTCACCGTTTCAGTTTCGAAATCTGCGGTAGCTTCATAGGTTAATAAACTACCCACTTCGGCGGCTAGTTCACGGAAACGTTTAGTGCTAATGTCACCTTCGCGCATTAAACCGATTTTGTGACGCACTAAAGGATGTTTAACCTCGACAACTTTCATTTTTCTCTCCTGCTTATTTTTCGGCGTATTATTTTAGGCAAATTTTTCAGATTCTAGTTGATTTGTTTACTAGGTAAAACAGAAAGTTTTGCCATTCGGTCTAATCGTGAGCTATCTCCCAAGAATAATCCCCAATCGTCTAAGATACCTACTGTGATTTACTATTTTGTGACCAAACTCAAGACCTCTAAAAATAGAATATCTCGCATTCAGACCAAAAAAACTCCGCCGAGGGGCATAAATCCAAATCATGACTTTCGACCCCTAGCACAAGCTGGTAGAATACCGCCGCATAAAATCCAATAACGATGTACCCGAGAGGATCCCTCCGTGAGCACACCTACCCCACTGAGCTATAAAGATGCCGGCGTTGATATTGATGCAGGTAATGCACTGGTAAGTAACATTAAAGCAGCCGTTAAACGTACCCGTCGTCCAGAAGTTATGGGCAACTTAGGTGGTTTTGGCGCCCTGTGTGAAATCCCCACTAAATACAAGCAACCGGTTTTAGTGTCTGGCACCGACGGTGTTGGAACTAAATTGCGTTTAGCCATCGACTATAAAAAACACGACACTGTCGGCATAGACTTAGTTGCTATGTGTGTGAACGATTTAATCGTTCAAGGTGCTGAGCCACTGTTTTTCCTCGATTACTATGCGACAGGCAAGCTGGATGTTGAAACCGCGACGTCTGTTGTCAACGGTATCGGCGAAGGTTGTTTCCAATCTGGTTGTGCGTTAATCGGCGGTGAAACCGCTGAAATGCCAGGCATGTACGAAGGTGAAGATTACGACCTAGCAGGTTTCTGCGTGGGCGTAGTTGAAAAAGCCGACATCATTGACGGTAGCAAAGTTGCAGCGGGTGATGCGCTTATCGCATTAGCCTCGAGCGGCCCTCATTCAAATGGTTACTCTTTAGTACGTAAAGTATTAGAAGTGAGCCAAGCAGACCCTCAACAAGATCTCAATGGCAAACCGCTAATTGAACATCTACTTGAGCCAACTAAAATTTACGTGAAATCATTGCTGAAACTGATCGCAGCATCAGATGTACATGCAATGGCACACATTACTGGCGGCGGCTTCTGGGAAAACATCCCGCGCGTACTGCCAGATAATTTAAAAGCGGTTATCCAAGGCGATTCATGGCAATGGCCTGCTGTTTTCAGTTGGTTAATGGAAAATGGCAACATTGCAGAATATGAAATGTATCGCACCTTCAACTGTGGCGTCGGCATGTTAGTCGCGCTGCCAGCCGATAAAGTGGATGCAGCACTTGCATTACTGGCTGCAGAAGGCGAACAAGCTTGGCTGATCGGTGCTATCGCAGATCGTGAAGGCAATGAAGAGCAAGTGGAGATCCTGTAATGCCCCAGAGCTGTCGTGTAGTTGTATTAATTTCCGGAAATGGCAGTAACCTGCAAGCGATTATCGACGGTTGCGACGATAATCTGCAGGCCGAAGTTGTCGGAGTCATCAGTAATAAACCCGATGCCTATGGCCTAGTGCGCGCCCATCATGGCGAAATTGATACCAGCTGCGTGATAGCTCACCAAGGTGAATCTCGCTCTGAATACGATGCGCGTTTAATGACAGTGATTGAACAGTACCAACCCGATTTAATCGTGTTGGCAGGATTTATGCGGATCTTAACCGATGATTTCGTGAATCATTACCTAGGTCGCATGATCAATATCCATCCTTCACTGTTACCGAAATACACTGGCTTAAACACCCATCAACGTGCCATTGACGCTAACGACAGCGAACATGGTGCCAGCGTGCATTTTGTCACGCCAGAGCTGGATGCAGGTCCGGTGATTTTACAGGCAAAAGTGCCTGTTTATGAAGAAGATACCGCTGACATGCTCGCCGCCCGTGTACATGAGCAAGAACATGCCATTTATCCACTCGTGGTGAAATGGTTTAGTCAGCAACGTCTTAACATGCAAAATAGCCAAGCCTATCTTGATGGCACTCTTATCGGCCCAAGCGGTTACGCGCCTGATTAGTTTCGCTTTAAAGCAATGGTAGCGAGATCACAAATGGAGACCTTAGGGTCTCTATTTTTTTAACTATTTTCCACAAAAGCATTGTTTTCTGGGGCAATGTGGCATTAGATAACTTAACGAAAAGTGATTTTTGCTCGGCATGACAAGAGACTATTAGATGAAAAATATTATCTGCGATATCGATGGTGTACTACTGCACGACAATAAACTGATCCCCGGCAGCGACAAATTTATCCAGCGCATTTTAGAGCAAGGCAATCCGTTAGTGATATTGACTAACTATCCCGTACAAACGGGTAAGGATCTGCAAAACCGTTTAAGTGCCGCCGGTATTGATATTCCTGAAGAATGCTTTTACACCTCCGCCATGGCCACCGCCGACTTTTTAAAACACCAAGAAGGCAGCAAGGCCTATGTCATTGGCGAAGGCGCCCTCACCCACGAACTCTACAAAGCAGGCTTTACCATTACCGATATTAACCCCGATTTTGTGATTGTCGGTGAAACCCGCTCCTACAACTGGGAAATGATCCATAAAGCGGCAGGCTTCATCGCACGCGGCGCGCGCTTTATTGCCACTAACCCCGATACTCACGGTCCAGCCTACAGCCCTGCTTGTGGTGCACTCTGCTCACCCATCGAACGTATTACCGGTAAGAAACCTTTCTACGTGGGCAAACCGAGTGCTTGGATTATTCGCTCTGCACTTAATCATATTGATGGACACTCGGAAGACACTGTCATCATAGGTGACAATATGCGTACCGATATTTTGGCGGGCTTCCAAGCAGGGCTTGAAACCATTCTGGTCACCAGTGGCGTGAGTAAGCTTGAAGATATTGACAAAGAACCCTTCCGCCCGAACCATGTGTTTGCCTGCGCGGGCGACATCGATGTTGTTTAAACAATTATCTAAACCTTTGTCTAACCCTGCGTAGCCAGTCATTCTACAAGTCATTCCAACATTACCCATGCAATACGCCTTACCCAAAGGCGTATTGCATAGGGTAAAGCAACATTAAGTAACATATTCACCTTCTTCTCAACCTTGTGGCTCACCGCGGCTTGCTTCATGATAAGTCTCGCTTCTGATTGATTAACATAAATCTAAAATACCTTAATTAAAACAACAGTAGGATTAACCTATGCGACGTCTGTATCCACTCTGTGCGTTGGCCATGCTCAATGCCTGTAGTCCAAATGTATCAGAGCCTGATGGCAACAGCACTTTGGCTGAACTCAAACCAGTGCAGTTTAATGAAGCGCGCTTTAGAAATGATATTAAAGCCCTATCATCCGATGAATTTGAAGGCCGTGCGCCCACCACTCACGGTGAAAAACTCACCTTGGATTATTTGACCAAAGCCTTTACAGAGATGGGACTCAAGGGCGCGTACCAAGGCAGCTTTTTACAACCTGTGCCTATGGTGAGCTATACCGCAGATGAAGCGCAGCAAGTCACGCTGGCAGGATTACCCTTTAAATACCGAAAAGATCTAGTGCTCAGCAGTCGCCACGATAACGGTGGTATTAGTATTGAGAACGCACCATTAGTCTTCGTCGGCTATGGGGTGAATGCCCCTGAATATGGTTGGAATGATTACCAAGATCTCGACATGAAAGGCAAAATCGCGGTGATCTTAGTGAACGATCCCGGCTTTGCTCGCCCAGACTCGGGTAAATTCAACGGCAAAGCCATGACCTATTACGGCCGTTGGAGCTACAAATTTGAAGAGGCCAGTCGTCAAGGTGCACTCGGCGCACTGATTATCCATGATACCGAGCCCGCCTCTTACCCTTGGTCCGTGATAGAAAATAGTTGGACTGGACCACAGCAAGATCTGGTCCTCAGTAAAGCAGAACAAGATAGCCGTATCCAAGTCGAAGGCTGGCTTACACTGGACGCGGCTACGCAACTGTTCGATAAAGCCGGTTTATCACTGCCGAGCTTGATGGCGCGTGCCGCCGACAGTTCAATCAATTTACCCCTTGAGCAAACGGCCAACATCGCCTTTAAAAATAAAGCCGAATACGCGAATAGCTACAATGTGGTCGCCACACTCCCCGGCAGCACACAAGCCGACGAGCAAATCCTCTACACCGCCCATTGGGATCACATAGGTAAAGACGAGAGGAAAGAAGGCGATCAGATTTATAACGGCGCCATGGATAATGCCTCGGGCACTGCCGGCATTCTCGAAATCGCCAGACAATTAGCCGACAATGCCAAACAAGGCCATGGTTTAGCGCGCTCGGTCACCTTTATTGCCACCACAGGTGAAGAACAGGGCTTACTCGGTTCGCGCTATTACGCCGCCAATCCACTTTACCCTATCGACAAAACCGTGGCAGTGTTAAACCTCGACAGCACGAATATCTATGGCAAAACCAATGACTTTACCATTGTCGGCAAAGGTAAATCCGAGTTAGAAACTTATCTTATCGATGCGGCGAAACAACAAAACCGCATCGCCATGGGTGAGAAAAATCCCGCTTCGGGCGGTTTCTTCCGTTCAGATCATTTCAGCTTTGCCAAACTTGGCGTGCCAGCGGTATTTGCTGGCGGCGGTAGCAACCCCGTTGACGAAGCCACGGCTGCTTATAAAACCCAGATGCAAGCCACAATGAAGGGCTGTTATCACAATGTCTGCGATGAATATCGTGAAGATTGGGATTTAAGCGGCGCGCTGCAAGACTTGCAAATCTACTACCAAGTCACACGCACATTGGGCAACAGCCAAGATTGGCCGGGATATTATCAAGGCACAGAATTCAATAGCCTGCGCCCAGCCAAAACAACGCTGGAAACGGACGCAAAGTAACAGGCTAAGTCTGTGGCTTCTTGCGAGAGACCGTTGGGTTAGTCGTCTCTTATTGACGCCTGCTAGTCGCACCTGCGAAATAAAGCGCCTCCTCCGCCAGCCAAAGCGCCAAACAAGACCTACAAGCACGTGAACCATTCACGTGCTTTTTTGTTTTCAGCTCACAAACAATGCCGTTATCGCGAAATATCCATCCTGCCACACCATTCAGAATAGTCTTATGCCATTGGTTAATGTCAAACTCGGCTCATTAATTGATTAAAAATAAAACACTTAAACGAGCCAACTCCTTGTTTAAGGGCTTTTTTAGCGGTTTTTCTATCATCGACACTTTTTCAAAACACATTGTGAATTCCCCAAAACTCTCCATGCCAAATCAAACAATAAAAACAAATCATCAAAAATAACGCAAATTAAATGAATTATTCTCAAATAAAACCATAAAACATAAACGTCTAAATCAACAAAAACGTCAATAAACAGATAAAACATCAAAAATAGTGTTTGGCAAATGCCTAAATTGCTGGCACATTAAACCTCAATTGAGACATCCTCAAATGACAGACAGTGTGGGAGTTGTACTATGTGTTCAATCTTTTCGATTTTAGATATCCAATCTGATGCCAAAGAACTGCGCCAAGTCGCGCTAGAAATGTCTAAGCTCATGCGCCACCGTGGCCCTGACTGGTCAGGTATTTATGCCAGTGATAAGGCGATTCTTGCCCACGAACGTTTAGCGATTGTTGACATTGAACACGGTGCTCAGCCACTGCTGACCGAAGATGGCAGCTTGATCCTTGCGGTCAACGGCGAAATCTATAACCACAAAGAATTGAAAGCCCAGTTAGGCGATAAGTACAGCTATCAAACCAACTCTGACTGCGAAGTGATCTTGGCGCTGTATCAAGAATATGGCACTGAATTTCTTGATAAATTAAACGGTATCTTCGCCTTTGTGTTATATGACAAAGCCCAAGATAGATACCTTATCGGCCGCGATCACATGGGTATTATCCCGCTATACACAGGCCGTGACGCTGCGGGTAACTTCTATGTTGCCTCCGAAATGAAAGCCTTGATGCCAGTGTGTAAAACGGTAGAAGAGTTCTTACCGGGCCGCTATCTGTATTCAAAAGATGGTGAAGCCGTTAAATACTATAGCCGCGATTGGCAAAGCTATGATGCGGTTAAAGATAACCCAGCCAGCCAAGAAGAATTGCGTGACGCATTAGAAGCGGCGGTCAAACGTCAATTAATGTCAGACGTGCCCTATGGTGTGTTGCTGTCGGGCGGCTTAGATTCATCGATCATTTCCGCCGTGACGCAAACCTTTGCTAAACGCCGTATTGAAGACGATGGCGAAACCAACGCTTGGTGGCCACAGTTACATTCCTTTGCCGTCGGCCTTGAAGGTGCGCCAGATTTAATCGCCGCCAAAAAGGTCGCCGAAGCGATTGGTACGATTCACCATGAGATCCATTTCACCTTCCAAGAAGGCTTAGATGCGATTAAAGAAGTGATCTATCACTTAGAAACCTACGATGTCACCACCATACGTGCTGCCACGCCAATGTATTTAATGGCGCGTAAAATCAAAGCGATGGGCATTAAGATGGTGTTATCGGGTGAAGGTGCTGACGAGCTATTTGGCGGCTATTTATACTTCCATAAAGCGCCAAACGCACAGGCATTCCACGAGGAATTAGTCCGCAAACTCGACAAGCTGCATCTGTTCGATTGTCTGCGAGCCAACAAAGCCATGGCCGCTTGGGGATTAGAAGCTCGCGTGCCCTTCCTCGATAAAGAGTTTATGGATGTGGCGATGCGCATCAACCCTGAAGCGAAAATGTCTAAGGATGGCCGTATTGAGAAACACATTCTGCGTAAAGCCTTTGAGCATAAATTGCCAAAAGAAGTGGCGTGGCGTCAAAAGGAACAATTCAGTGACGGCGTTGGCTACTCTTGGATTGACGGTTTGAAAGAACAAGCTGCGGCGCGTGTGGATGATTTACAATTGGCGAACGCGAAATTCCGTTTCCCATACAACACGCCAGAAACCAAAGAAGCCTATTTCTATCGCTGCTTCTTTGAGGAACATTATCCACTGAGCGGCGCTGCAGAAACGGTTCCAGGCGGTAAATCCGTCGCCTGTTCAACGCCAGAAGCATTGGCTTGGGACGAAAGCTTACGCGGCATTATCGACCCATCAGGCCGAGCAGTGCGCTCTGTACACACCTCAAGTTATTAATAGCCTAACGTTGAAGAACTAGGTTAGTAAACTGAGCTGATGAGCTAGATTAATCATATAAATTAATTAGATTGATAAACTGGTTAAAACTGCAAACCACAAGCGCCACCCTAGGGTGGCGCTTGTATTTTAATGCTTTTTACTTTTATTGCTTACTCACGTACAAAATGGTGACTTAGCTAAAATACCAAACTAGGCCGACAGCGCACTGAATGGCTTGATTTGAGAGTGAGCTTGAATGTGGGTTCGAGTGTGAGCATTGGTTTGCACTTGAGTTTGAAAATAAGCATTACCCTGCGTCAACGCCATCGGATCTAAGCTTAAAAACTGCTTTCCAGCACTCAGCCCCGCATGATAATCATGGCGTAAATCCGCATCGGTACTACCCAGCAATTTACTTTGCAAATTTTCAGCTGCAAAAATCTGCACTATCTCCACATCCTCTGGCGGATTAGCGATAAAGTCCAATTCATCCTGATAGGCTTGTTCGTGCTGCACTAAGTAATCTATGGTTTTCGGGCAAAAGCTAGAAACACAAAGCCAAGATTTTAATTTGTGAACCCAAGCCGATTGCGCCTGAAAATCCTCACTCACAGTGCGGATCACCACAATTTTGCGGGCGCCACGACGATAGGCCTCACGCACAGGTAAAGGCGCAGCTAAGCCGCCGTCGAGATAAAAATCACTATCAATACCTTCGCTTAATGCTGTGCCGTGACCAGAGGCGCTGTTATCAGAAGCGTTATGATTAGCCGCGCCGTTATTAGAAGCCTTGTCGCTATTACAGGCGCGGTCACTCAGCCAAGGCGTGAGTTTCACCCCTTGTTTATACAAAAATGGTAATGCGCTAGAAGCTTTTAGCAATTCGCGCCACTGGCTTTTACTGCTTGGACTTAAAAAATAACCTTTGCGATCACTGGCATTGGTGGTGGTGATCAGTAACTGCCGATGACCAAGTGAGGCTGTCGCCGCGTTAAGATCTAATTTAAACATCCCTTGACGAGTCTGCTCAAAATACCAATCTAAATCGACTACATTGCCGCCGACTAACCCGCGACCGAGTCGATAGAAGCGTTTATGGCGCGATAAACCGCGGATTAAGCGTTTGGCATAACCCTTTTGGCGGGCCAAAAAACTGCTGAGATTCTGTGAACCTGCTGAGGTACCGATAAACAAATCAAAGGGATCGAATCCGCCATCAAGCCAAGCATCAAGCACGCCTGCGGTGAATATACCGCGCTGACCACCACCTTCTGCAATCAGGGCCACCTGTGGGCTAGCGTTAGATTGAGGGTCTTTGGAGGCTAAGTGGCTGACGGCGTGCATAGGAAAACCTTATCGAATAATTCATATAAGGCGAGTCTAAACAAGCTGAATCAGAAAGGATAACGGATAGAAACTATCATCTTAATAGGTAAACACTATTAAGATGATAAGTCACACAAGGTTAATCCATGCTAAATGCACGAATACAGACAGAGAGCTACGGCGGTTATTCGCGCAAGATTAACCCATTCGCTCCAGCTTGCTCATCATCCTTAACGAACAAGCTATTTTTACATCAATGCATTAAAACTTATGACTCAGTTCAAGCGTGATATTACGCGGCTCACCGGGGAAATGGCCATTACGCTCACTAAAACCACTGACGGCATATTCTTTATCGAAGATATTTTTAAGATTTAAGCGAACTTGAGTTTGATCCCACTGGGTCGTCCAGCTCATGTCAAAAATCGTATGGGGCTTCACCGTTTGGCCATCGAGGCTGAACTGCTCGCCCACATAGTCCATACCAAAAGCAATCGCCGAATCGAGTGCATTGATATCGTAACGGGTCCATATCCCTGCTTGATGGCGCGGCGCATTGGCAAAGTGCTTACTATCAAAAGTATTGGTTAAACTATCGTTTGTTACCCCTTTAACCACTTCGGTCTCGTTATAGGCATAGTTTGCCGTGACGGTCAGGTTATCGGTTAAATCCCCCACCAGCGTCCATTCAAGGCCTTGACTGTGTACTTCACCCAAATTAAGTAAAGCGGGAATACCATCGTCATCGCCAGTATCTAAAGGGTTAGCTTGGGCGACATTTTGTTTTTCAATGCGATACACAGCAAGCGTGGTCATAAACTGGCCATCAAGCCATTCATTTTTCATCCCAAGTTCAATTTGATTGCCCGTTTCTGGATCGAGGAAACCATCACCAATATCTTCCGCTTGATTGGTTAAAGATGCTGGATTAAAGCTCTCTGAGTAATTCAAATAAAAGGACATTGAATCAATTGGGCGATAATTAAGCCCTGCTCTTGGCGTTATCGCGTTATCGCTGAAGGAGAAACCAGTATTTTTATCATAATCATCAAACTGGCTAAAACGCAGACCAGCAATTAATGACCACTGTTCATTAAAGTGCAGATGTTCCTGTACATAAATGCCGTAACGGTTAGCGCGGGTACCATCGGTATTTTTATCCTTCAAGTTGTAACTATTAGGGTTGGTTTCACCATAGTTAAGGTCAAAAATATTCAGGTTACCAACACCATCCTTATCAGTCGCCAATTTGTACTGATATTCGGTTTCGACATAGTGATAGTCGCCGCCGAACAGGAATTCATGTTCAAAACCTAAAACATCGAATGCATAGACAAAATCATTGGTTAAACTAATTTCATCATTAGCCCGTGCTTGAACTCGGTATTCACGCTTAATGGTGCCATCACCCATAATGGGCTTTTTATTGGCATCTAAGGTCGCCCAACCTCTCGATTCATGATATTGCTGCGTGGAATCATTATTCAGATAACGGATCTGAGTCTTGACCGAGAAATTATCGGTAAATTGATGATCGAGAATCGATTGCAGCACCAGTGCATCCATCTTCTGGAAGTCACTCTTCTCATTGGCATTATAGGATGGCGCAACCAGGAAGTTACCGTCATTATCGACAGGAACGCCGCGCAGTCGATTTCCACCTAAATCCTGCTTAATAATATCGAAAGTGGTAGTGAGCTTAGTATCATCACTGATTTCGTAGAGTAACCCACCCGCCACTTCGGCATTTTGGCTATCGGCATTATTTCGAAAGCTATCTTCCTGCTGATAATAGGCGCCAAAGCGATAGGCAAGATTTTGGGTTAAGCCACCGGTGAAATCCAGCGAGCCGCCCATCATATCCTCGCTGCCCGTACTTAAGGTCAGCTCTTTACTCTCGACAAAGGTTGGTTTTTTAGTGACATAGTTGATCATGCCGCCGGGTTCACCGCCGCCATAAAGTGCGGATGCAGGACCTTTTAACACTTCAACCCGCTGCACATTAAAGAGTTGCGGCACAGAAAATCCCGAATAGGGATCGCCCCTTACCCCATCATAAAAAACGTTGGCATCGTCGCGGAAACCGCGAAAGGTCACGCCCGAATAACTAAACTCACTCACGCCCGCGATAGAGCGGTATAAATCGGTAATATTGCGCGCCGCTTGGTCGACGATTAACTGCTCGGTCAGCACTTGCACCGACTGCGGCAATTCCATCACATTAATCGCCGTCTTAGTGCCAACTGTCGTTTCTTTATCGACGTACATTTGCATTGCACGGCCATGGACAGCAATACGCTCAGGTGCTGCGAGTGTTATCTCCCCATCGGCTGCGGATTGAGTCGATGCAGGACTGGGGACTGGTGAGCTCGTAGACAAGGTCTGCTGTGGAGCCTCTTTATCGAGTACGGTTTCAGCGGCAAATGCCGACTGATGTTGAGCGAGTGCAAGTGCGATTAATGAGTAGGCGAAACGAGTCTTCACAGAATGTCCCCAGCGCGAGCGCATAAAAATGGCATAAACCAAAGGGTTTACAAATGTATTCAAACGAATTGGCCGTCATTATAAAGAATGATTTACGAATAACAACGATTATCATTTGAATTTACATAAATGTGAAATCTGTTAGGTAAATAGCTAGCGTCAGCTCACAAAACCCTTGTTGTGTTTGGTTATGACTAAAACGAAAAGAGCGTCAGTAGCACGGACCTTAGATAGAAGTTTTAATGTGGGACAAGCAAGAGACTCACAGTATCGAGCTCAATACTGGCGTGGAACCTAAGAATGAAAACAAGTTAAAGATTTAAACTATACAAAAATAAAAACCAGTGACAATGCGCTGGTTTTTGAGCTGTTCTTAAGCAAAGGCTTCACTCAGCCTATAAGGTGAATGCTTAAAAGATTGCTTCATCCAATTGCGTTAGCATTTCACTCGCCTGCTCGATTTGCTTACGCAGACTGCGACCTTGTACCGCCCAGTAAGCCATGTAGAAATCAGCAGTTTTCAATTTAGCTTGGTAAAATGCGGTTTCTTCAGTGCCCTGCTCCAGCGCCGCTAATGCCACCGCGGCACTTCTGGCCCACATCCACGCCAGTGCAGTCACGCCGAACAACTCCAGATAAGCCATAGACGCTGCGCCGATAATGTCTGGATTGGTCGCCGCATGGGTCGCTAAATAACCACTGGCCTTTTGCAAATCACCCGCACAATCCATTAAACCACTCACGTAAGGTTGCATCGCCGCATTCGTGCTATGTGACTTAATAAACTCTGTCACTAACGCCGACCATTGCTGCATCGCCGCGCCGCGGTCGCTAAGCAACTTACGTCCCACTAAATCCAATGCCTGAATACCGTTAGTGCCTTCATAAATCAGTGCAATACGGCTATCACGCACAAATTGCTCCATACCCCACTCATGAATATAACCATGTCCGCCAAACACTTGCTGTGCATCGACACAGGCATTAAAACCACGGTTAGTGATAAAACCTTTCACCACTGGCGTGAACAGTGCCGCTAATTGGGAGGCAACTTTGGCTTTTGCGGGATCGCTATGACGCTCAGCTTCATCGAGCCATAAAGCTTGTTGTCCAACTAAGGCTCTTGCGCCTTCATTGAAGGCTTTTTGCGACAGCAACATGCGGCGCACATCGCCGTGAACCAAAATCGGATCGGCGGCTTTTTCGGGTGCTTTGGCACCGCTTAAGGCGCGGCTCTGTAATCTGTCTTTGGCATAGGCCAGCGCATTTTGATAGGCAATCTCAGAGACACCCAGCCCTTGCACGCCCACGCCTAAACGCGCTTGGTTCATCATAGTAAACATGGCGCGCAGTCCTTGGTGCGGCTCGCCAACAAGCTCGCCCAGCGCAGCTTCAAATACCATCACACAAGTTGAGTTACCGTGAATGCCCATCTTATGTTCAAGGCCACTGGCATATAAAGTGTTCGGTGCGCCTAAACTACCATCGTTATTCACTAATACTTTAGGCACGGCGAACAAAGATATACCCTTCACGCCTTCAGGTGCATCGGGCAAACGGGCTAATACGAGGTGCACTATGTTGTCGGTGAGTTGATGATCGCCTGAGGAGATAAAAATTTTTTCGCCGGTAATAGCAAAAACGCCTTCAGATACTGGCACGGCTTTGGTGCGTAATAAGGCTAAATCAGTACCGGCGTGGGACTCGGTCAAGTTCATGGTTCCTGTCCATTCACCGCTAACCAGTTTACTCAAATATTTTTGCTTGAGCGCATCACTGCCGTGGGCATGGATGGCGGCATAGGCGCCATGGGTCAAACCAGGATACATGGCAAAGGCCATGTTAGTTGCCGTTTGTATCTCAGTGGCAAAAATCCCCACCACTTCGGGTAAGCCTTGGCCGCCATATTCAGGATCGCAGGTTAGCGTAGGCCAGCCATTATCAACAAACTGCCGATAGGCATTATCAAATCCTTCCGGCGTAATCACCTTACCATCGACCAACTTACAGCCTTGCAGATCGCCGACACTATTGAGCGGTAACATCACTTCAGTACTAAAGTCGGCCATACCTTGCAGGATCGCATCGACAAGATCTGGATCGATTTCATCGAACCCCTTAAGTGCATCTTGCTGATAAATATGTAACATTTCATCGAGGATAAATTGATAGTCGCGCAGCGGCGCTTGATAAACTGGCATAATCGCTTCCCTTTTCTTGTTAGACTGCAACTCAACTAAGTGATCTGACCACTTTGGTGCTCTGACCACTTTAGCTAAATCTGTTGAAAAAGGAAGCACTAGAACCTAAGGACAGTGACTTTTGTTTACACAAACGAACAGCGAAACCGTAAATTGATCGCAACAAAGCCTTATGTTATCGCGGAAAACTTTGTAAGCTAACTGCCTGTTTTTCTGATATGTCAGCAGAGTTAAGGATATTGTTACTATGGGTTCTGTCACTACTAAAAAGCACGCCAACGGGCTCGATTATGTCGAAGTGAATACGGCGTTATGTCAGGCAAGAATTTTTTTGCAGGGCGCGCAAATAGACTATTTTCAACCCGTAGGCAAACCACCTTTGCTGTGGGTTTCATCGGCTGACGATTATCAACCCGGTAATGGGATCCGTGGTGGTGTACCCGTATGCTGGCCTTGGTTTGGCATGAGTAGTGAAGCGAACTTTCCCCAACACGGTTTCGCCCGTACCCGTATTTGGGCGCTGGAATCGGTAGAAATGCGTAATCAGTTAGTGGATTTACGTTTTAGCTTAAAAATCAGTGAGCAAGATAAAATCTATTGGCCGCATAACACTGAGGTCAGCGTGTTATTTACCCTAGGCGACACTCTAAGCATTAGCCTTGTGAATACCAACGTAGGCGATGAAACCGTCACGCTTACCCAAGCGCTGCACAGCTATTTCCCGATTGAGGATATCCACCAACTCAAAGCCAGCGGTTTTAGTGGGTCAAAATACATCGAATTTGCACAAGGGCCTTATCCGCAAAACACGGATGAAGTGCTGTTTGATCGCGAGACAGATCGTGTCTATACCGATCTCGGCCCAGTGCAGTTACTGCATACGCCGCAGGGGACAATCGAAGTCAGCCGTGAAAACAGCCAATCAGCGGTATTATGGAATCCATGGATTGAAAAGTCACAACGCCTGGGCCGATTTAATCCGGAGGATTATCTGACCATGGTCTGCCTAGAAGCGGCCAATGTATTAGAAGATAAAGTCGTGCTCGCACCAGGTGAAACCCACAGTTTAGTGACCCATATTCGCTGGAAAGACTAACGATTAAATATCCTAGCTCTTAATGTCCTAGTCAAAAAACGATACACACAAAAATGCCCAGTCCTATTTGCCAACGCAATCGGGACTGGGCATTTTTATCATTGCAAAACCTATCACTGCGAAACCAGAGTTTTATCACTACGAAACCTAAGTTTTTATAACGATGAAACTTAAGGTAAAACTTATTTCGCCGATTTCTCTAAGCGCGCCAGCAAGCTAGACGTATCCCAACGGTTACCGCCCATGCCCTGAACTTCTGAATAGAATTGATCCACCAAAGCGGTCAATGGCAAGTGTGAACCATTGCGGCGGGCTTCTTCTAAGGCGATGCCTAAGTCTTTACGCATCCAATCGACGGCAAAACCAAAATCATAGCTTTGGCCCCACATCGTCTTGTAGCGATTTTCCATCTGCCAGCTTTGCGCCGCGCCTTTGCTGATCACTTCAATGACTTTCTCGCCATCGAGTCCCGCTTTACGGGCAAATTGCAGTGCTTCCGCCAAACCTTGCACCACACCCGCGATACAAATTTGGTTCACCATCTTAGTTAACTGACCTGCACCAACCTCACCTAAACGTTCGGCGCAGCGGGCAAAGGCTTCAATCACGGGTTTAACACGCTCAAATACCGCTTCATCGCCGCCGACCATCACAGTCAAGGCGCCATTTTCAGCGCCCGCTTGACCGCCAGACACAGGCGCATCGAGGAAATCAATGCCCTTTTCCGCTAACACTTGATGAAGCTCACGGGCAACATCGGCCGAAGCCGTAGTATGGTCAACCAGCACAGTGCCCTTTTCCATCCCATGAATAACGCCATCACAGCCTAATACCACTTCACGCAGGTCGTTGTCATTGCCCACGCAAGTAAACACAATATCTTGCCCCTCTGCCGCTTCCTTTGGTGTTGGACAGCAGCGACCACCATAGGTGTCGACCCAAGTTTGTGCCTTGGCAAAAGTGCGATTATAAACAGTGACCTCATGGCCTTTGTTCAGTAAATGCCTCGCCATGGGATATCCCATTACGCCTAAACCAATAAATGCGACTTTTGCCATGAGCTGATCCTTAAATAGATAAACAAGTGAATCGATTCAAAATAGTGGCCGCAGTTTAACATTCATCAACGGTAACGTCAGAGTGAAATCGGAGCGAGTAATAAACGCACTTTTCGCTAGAAACAACAAAGGCGCCTTAAGCGCCTTTGCTGATTTAATTTATGGGGCTATTTCACCACATGGGCTTCCATTTCGGCGCCAATCTTTTTACGCATTTCCATCAAGCGCAGTGCAGAATCCCGTAAATGAATATCATGTTCCGTCTGTGGTATCCACTCAGGCACAGGCGTAGGTAGGCCATCTTCATCAACTGCGACCATGATCACAATACAATGGGTGGTGAGATGACGCTCAGAAACTTTAGGATCGCCCGCTCGCACATCGATACCGATATGCATAGAAGTTTTACCCGTATAAATCACTTTTGCGCTGACTTCAACGATATTGCCCACCAAAATGGGTTGCACAAAACGAATACCGCCCGCATAAGCAGTAATACAATATTTACCGCTCCAGCCCGCTGCACAGGCATAGGCCGCGAGATCGATCCACTTCATCACAGCGCCGCCGTGAACTTTACCACCAAAATTCACATCCGCAGGCTCTGACAAAAATCTCAGGGTACTTTGTCTATCTATACCAGCCATATAACCTCAACTTATTCAGCCACTGTGGCTCAATGTTTCGTGCAATAGGCTGAGTTTACGATAGAAAGCCCCATTAGCGTAAAAATAATTACGATTGACCTCGTCAAAAAATTCGATTTAACCAAAGTGGCTAATAAGCACGCAGCAAAGCAATAAACTCGGCAACGCTAAACGATAAATCCATAGCTGAAATTCACTACTGACGAAACGCGTACCCTTAGCAAAAGTGTAAACGCCTAAGCCAAACATAAAGAAACCCAGCACTTCGAGGCCCGAAGACATATTGCTATCGCCACCGACGTTAATCGCCGTCACCAATAAGGCAAACCAAACCACCACGTAAGCAGCGATTGCTAAGGTAAAAGTCTTGATCCCAATGTCCATGTTTGGATGCCACACTTTAAACTCACCACGGATCAATTCGGTCAGATTGGCAGTTAATGCGCCAATGAGGGGAACAAGCGGGATCACCGCGGGATTTAACATGACACACTCCATTAAGATTGAATATGTCTGTCATTATCTGTGGTCACTAGAATTAAACAAGCTTGATGAACAAATGTTAACACTATGGATATCATACAGTTAGAAAGTGACATCCATCACAATAAAGTCATAAGATAACGGAGTTCAACTCACATGAGCAATGAATTTGACCCATAAAAAATGCGCCCTCAGGCGCATTTTTTCACTGTTTTTTACACCATAAATGCGTGTTTTACACTTTCTTGAACAGTAATGAACCGTTAGTCCCACCAAAACCGAAGGAGTTACACAGAGCGTAATCCATCTTCACGTCACGGGCTGTGTGGGCGACAAAGTCTAAGTCACAACCTTCATCTGGATTATCCAAGTTAATGGTTGGCGGTACGGCTTGGTCGCGCAGGGCTAGCAAAGTGAAAATCGCTTCAACCGCACCCGCAGCACCTAACAGGTGACCCGTCATCGATTTAGTCGAGCTAACCAGTACTTTATAAGCGTGGTCGCCAAATACTGACTTAACCGCTGCCGCTTCCGCTTTATCACCTGCTGGTGTCGACGTACCGTGGGCATTGATATAACCAATTTGCTCCAGTGATAACTTAGCGTCATTAATAGCATTGACCATAGCCGCCGCAGCGCCTGCTCCGTCACTTGGAGGCGATGTCATATGGAACGCATCACCGCTCATACCAAAACCGACTAATTCGCCGTAAATGGTCGCACCGCGCGCTTTTGCATGTTCGTACTCTTCCATCACCATCACACCAGCACCATCACCGATCACAAAACCATCACGGTCTTTATCCCATGGACGGCTCGCCGCAGTCGGATCGTCATTGCGTGTCGATAACGCTTTCGCTGCACCAAAACCTGCCACGCCTAAAGGAGAAGTGACATCCTCTGCACCGCCGGCAACCATCACGTCTGCATCACCATAGGCAATGGTACGCGCCGCGAAACCGATATTATGCACGCCCGTAGTACAAGCGGTCGTCACGGCGAAATTTGGCCCTTTCATGCCAAACATGATCGACAAGTGGCCTGAAATCATATTGATAATGGTACTAGGTACGAAGAAAGGAGAAACCTTACGCGGGCCACCATTCATCAATGCGCTGTGACCTTGTTCAATCAACCACATACCGCCCATACCCGCACCAATAGCAGTACCGACACGACCTGGGTTTTCTTTACTCATGTCCAGACCTGAGTCTTGGATAGCTTGGATGCCAGCCGCCATACCGTATTGAATAAAGAGGTCCATCTTACGGGCGTCTTTTTTCGTTACGTATTGCTCAACATCGAAATCTTTTACTGAACCACTGAAACGAGTGGTAAATTCACTGGCATCAAATTTGGTTATCGGTGCAATACCACTCTTACCCGAAAGCAAAGCCTTCCAAGTAGTATCGACAGTATTGCCCACTGGAGTTACTAACCCCAAACCGGTTACCACTACACGACGTTTAGACACGGCAGTCACCTTTAAATGCTAATTTGTTAATTCAGATAGAGGACACAGGGTTTTCTATCATTAGACAATTTCTTAAATAACGTTTATTTAGAAAAATTCGCCAATCTGCGGCGAGCATCTCGTGGATAACAATTAAAACACGATCCAGAGACGATTGAATGGCACGGAGGCAGAATTTGACGGGGGTGAAACAAAAACAGGCGGCAAAAATGCCGCCTGTCTTCAAGAATTCAGAATTACTGATTCTTAGAAACGTAGTCGATCGCTGCTTGAACAGTAGTGATCTTTTCAGCTTCTTCATCAGGGATCTCGGTATCAAACTCTTCTTCCAGAGCCATAACCAACTCAACAGTGTCCAGAGAATCTGCACCCAGATCGTCAACGAAAGATGCCGCTGGCTTAACGTCTTCTTCTTTAACGCCCAGTTGCTCTACAATGATTTTCTTTACACGTTCTTCGATGTTGCTCATTAGTTTTCTTTCCTATTCAAATTACGCACTTGCGTAAGATTGCGAGTAGTTTATTAGATTTGGCTGACAATGCAAGCTTAGTTTTCGTGGTCTAACCACGAAATTTCACTATCAATTGATACAGATCACTACTCAGTTGCGACAGAAATCCCTGCCATTCGCCCTTAAACCATGTACATGCCGCCATTCACATGCAAAGTTTCGCCTGTGATGTAAGCGGCTGAGTCCGAGGCCAAAAAGAGCACTGCATTGGCAATTTCTTGCGCTTGCCCTAATCGTTCCATCGGAACCTGTGACATGATAGCTTTTTGCTGCTCTTCGGTCAGCTCATCTGTCATATCGGTCTGGATAAATCCAGGAGCGATAGCATTAACTGTAATTTGACGAGATGCAACCTCTCTTGCAAGAGATTTTGTAAATCCAATCAAACCCGCCTTTGCTGCCGAGTAGTTAACTTGACCTGCATTGCCCATGGTGCCTACCACTGAACCGATATTGATGATTCGGCCAAAGCGCTTTTTCATCATGGTACGCATCACAGGTTTTGACAGTCTAAATAACGATGTCAGGTTGGTGTCGATAATATCCTGCCATTCATCATCTTTCATCCGCATCAGCAGATTATCACGGGTTATACCCGCGTTGTTGACTAGAATATCAACATCACCCGCTTTTTCTTTGATCGAGGCGAATAAATGTGTAACAGATTCACTATCTGTGACATTAAGCACTAAACCAAAACCTTTGTCACCCAGATATTCTTGGATTGCCGCAGCGCCCTTCTCACTGGTTGCGGTTCCAATAACCACGGCGCCCGCTTCGACCAATGTCTCAGCGATCGCACGGCCAATACCGCGGCTCGCACCTGTCACCAAAGCCACTTTGCCTGTTAAATTCAGGTTGAAACTCATATAAACTCCTTACTCAGTTAATGCTGCTAATGAAGCAACATCATTAACCGCTTGGGCTGATAGTGATTTATTAATTCGTTTTGCTAATCCTGTCAATACTTTACCAGGACCACATTCCACCAGTTGGGTAATGCCTTTTTGGGCCATTAGCTCAACAGTTTCGCTCCAGCGGACAGGACAATATAACTGACGCACTAACGCATCTTTAATGTCATCAGCAGAGGTGGGTGATGCCACATCAACGTTATTAATCACTGTAATTGTTGGGGTATTAAACTGTACATCGTTTAATGCCACGGCCAGTTTATCCGCCGCAGGTTTCATTAATGCACAGTGTGATGGCACGCTGACAGGTAAAGCTACCGCCATTTTAGCGCCCGCAGCTTTACAAGCCGCTGCAGCGCGCTCAACCGCGTCTTTTTGACCTGCAATGACCACTTGACCAGGACTGTTAAAGTTAACTGGACTCACCACATCACCTTGAGCCACTTCGGCGCAGGCATTAGCGATACTCTCGTTGTCCAAACCGATAATCGCATACATAGCACCCGTGCCAGCTGGAACCGCTTGCTGCATCAGTTGACCGCGTAATTCCACCAACTTAATCGCGTCTTTAAAATCCATCACACCCGCGCAAACTAAAGCTGAATACTCGCCTAAACTGTGACCCGCGAGTATAGCTGGCATAGGTTTGCCTGAAGCCACGTAGGTACGCCAAATCGCCACGCTCGCCGCTAATAGGGCTGGTTGAGTTTTATCGGTTTCATTTAAGCTTTCAACAGGACCTTGCTGAACCAATGCCCACAGATCATAACCTAAGACGTCACTCGCCTCAGCAAAGGTTTGTCCAACAACAGCATGAGATTCGGCAAGCTCGGCTAACATGCCTAGGGCTTGTGAACCTTGGCCCGGAAATACAAAAGCAACATTTTCCATATTCAAATTACCTATGGCTAACTTAATTTATTGAAAAATCATGTGGAACACACATGTAGAACTTAGAAACGAATGAGCGCACTGCCCCACGCAAATCCAGCACCAAAGGCCTCAAGCAGCAGTAGTTGTCCGCGCTGAATACGGCCATCACGTACGGCTTCATCCAATGCAATGGGCACTGACGCGGCAGAAGTATTACCGTGTTTAGCTAAAGTCAATACGACTTTCTCAAGACTCATATCGAGCTTTTTAGCGGTAGCATTGATAATTCGGAAGTTGGCTTGATGTGGCACTAACCAGTCAATTTCTGACTTATCGATATTGTTAATGCGCAGCGTCTCAGTCACCACATGGGACAATTGAGTCACAGCCACTTTAAAGACATCGTTGCCTTTCATGGTCATAAAACCGACCGCTTCAGAAGTTTCGCCTTTACGTGGTGGGAAAGCGCATTTCAATAAGTCACCTTGGCGACCGTCGGCATAAATGTGGGTCGAAATGATCCCTGGTGTTTCGGATGCGCCTATCACAACCGCGCCAGCACCATCACCAAATAAAATAATCGTTGAACGATCTTCTGGCTCACATAAGCGAGACAGTACATCGGCACCAATCACTAATACTTTTTTAGCCGCGCCCGTTTTTACAAATTGATCGGCAACAGATAAAGCATAAACAAAGCCTGAACACGCCGCTGCGATATCAAAAGCTGGAATGGTATGCACGCCAAGCATGGCTTGAATTTCACAGGCCGCAGCCGGAAAAGCATTGGGAGCACTGGTGGTGCCGCAAACGATCATGTCTAAATCTGATGCTTCTATGCCAGCCATTTCTAGCGCTTTTAATGCCGCTTGGTAGCCCATAGTTGAAACGGTTTCATCGAAAGCCGCAATGCGACGTTCTGATATACCTGTACGTTCAACAATCCATTGGTCAGTGGTTTCCACCATTTTTTCCAAATCTTGATTGCTACGCACCTGCACCGGTAGATAACTACCAGTTCCGAGAATTTTTGTATGCATAAGGAGGGATCAGTTATTTATATCTAAAAGAATCGACTCCAAACGATCTTTTATCATTTCAGGGAGTCGACGTTGAGCTTCCGTTACTGCCAAACTAATTGCTTGTAAATAGGCAGTTTCATCCGCGTTTCCATGGCTTTTTACAACTATTCCGCGCAATCCTATCAGACTTGCACCGTTATAGTGGTCGGGGTTCATCTGACTAAGGACCGCCTGGATACGAGGGGCGATAAGTTTAGCCAGAAAACGAACGAATAAACCTTGGGTTAGTCCCCGTTTTAACTGATGTACTAATAACTTGGCAATACCTTCTGAGGTCTTGAGCGTGATGTTACCCACAAACCCATCACAAACAATCACATCCACATTACCGGAATAGATTTCATCCCCTTCGATAAAACCTGTGTAATTGATTTGTTCTGTGTGTTGCAGCAACTGCGCAGCTTGCTGAACTTGGTCATTACCTTTAATTTCTTCAACGCCCACATTGAGCAAGGCGACTTTTGGCCGAGATTTCTTATCTACCGCTTCGCACAGGACTGAGCCCATCACGGCAAATTGAAATAAGGTTTCCGAGTCACAGGAAATATTCGCACCCAAATCCAACAAATAAACTGGTTTTTGAGTCACCGCAGGTAAACAACTGACTAATGCAGGTCGATCAACACCAGGCAAGGTCTTCAGCAATACTTTCGCCATTGCCATCAGCGCCCCTGTGTTACCGGCACTTACACACGCTTGAGCGCGGTCGTCACGCACTAACTCAATAGCCAATCGCATGGAACTGTTTTTACGTGTACGCAAGGCATGCACAGGCCTATCGGACATACTAACGACTTCATCGGTATGAATGATTTCTATGCGCGAAAGTAAACTCGCTTCGGCTTGACGTAGATAGACATCAATTTCAGTCTTGTCACCGACTAAAATGATTTTAAGAAAAGAATGTAATTGTAGTGCCCGCAAGGCTGCAGGCACCGTGACGTGGGGGCCATGATCACCACCCATTGCATCTAACGCAAGCGTCAGATTCGTCATTAGGAAACCAACAAATTACTTGTTGATTACCTTTTTACCGCGATAGAAGCCATCTGCAGTCACATTGTGACGCATATGGATTTCACCGCTGGTAGCGTCTACAGACAGCTGAGCAGTGCTCAGTGCGTCATGTGAACGGCGCATTCCGCGCTTTGAACGTGATTTTTTGTTCTGTTGTACAGCCATTGGCCTGTCTCCTCGATTACTTGCTCTTCAGTTTTTCTAACACTGCAAACGGATTTGGACGCTCCTCTTGAGCGGGTTCTATCTCGCCTACAACCATGTCTTTAGATCCCGCACTGCAATCAATTTCTTGATGCATTGGGATTATCGGCATAGCGACTATCAATTCATCTTCGATCAATTGATGTAGACGCACTTCGCCAATTTCATTGCACTCAATTGGGTCATACGCATCCGGGAGCTCATCGATTTCTGCTTTAGTCCGACATGGACCAAAACAAAACTCGACCGTAACCTCAGTGGTAAATAGTGTCATGCAACGTTGACATATCAGAGTGAGCTCCGTCACAGCCTTCCCTTTCAGGTAGACTATCCCCTGTAAATCTACGCCACATTCAAGCGACACTGCCACATCGGAACAGTCGCCGGCACATAACTCAGTTAATCTTTTCAGTTGCACACCAGGAACAACGCCCTGATAAACTAGGCGACTCGAGGCGGCGCGAAATGGATCAATTGAAACCGGTATCTTTACTGTTTGCATAAGGCGCGCATATTATAGTTTGAAAACGCTAGAGTCAAAGAAAAAATGCTAACTTAAGTCCCAGTTTGCGACTTAAGCCTTTCCCCTGCCCCAACATTGAAATTGACGGATGCGAAATAGTACCCAAGCATGGGGCCGCATACAAGCGCAAGCCGCCTAAAATAGTCGCATTCATTGAAAAGAAACCGTAAAAGACGAAACTCTTGCACTCTCTCGCATTGATTGGTCACAATATGAGTCACTCTTTTGCGGATATCTCATTATGCCAACCCCATTAATCTTAGCTTCGACGTCTGTATATCGACAATCTTTACTGCAAAAACTCGGGTTACCCTTCGAATGCTGCAATCCTAATATTGACGAAACGGCGTATCTCGAAGAATCGGCCCATACTTTAGTGCTGCGATTAGCCAAAGCAAAGGCCGTCGCGGGAGCAGAACAATTCCCCGATGGTCTGATTATTGGTTCCGATCAAGTTGCCGTCATTGATGACAAGATTATCGGTAAACCCCATCATTTTAATAATGCCGTCGCGCAGCTCACTCAAGCCTCAGGCAAGGCCATCACCTTTTATACTGGTCTTGCACTCTATAATGCCAAAACTGGCGCTATGGCCGCTGAGGTTGAACCCTTTACGGTTCATTTCAGGCATCTTAGCCATGCGCAGATTGTCGCCTACATAGAAAAAGAAGAGCCCTACTACTGCGCGGGCAGTTTTAAGAGTGAAGGCTTAGGCATAGCGTTATTTACCGAGCTTGAAGGTCGCGATCCGAATACCTTAGTTGGCTTACCACTGATATTACTGACAGAAATGCTGTTGGCCCAAGGTGTAGACGTTCTCGCTTAACCGGCTTACACGTTAGCTTATTCGTTTACTGAGGTTTTGCTCAGCGTGCTCTGTTTATTAAATCGATTAAGCGCCCCAAAAATGCCGAGCAGCAGATTCGTTTCATTGACGGAAAGATGGGACGTAAATAAAGGTAACCAGCAAGTACTCATGCGTAGCGGCATGTATTGCCGCTTCAGCATTAAATAGCAGTGCTAGAGGTATTGCAGCAATTGCGCAGGAGAGTCAATCAAAGCGATAGGTCCTGCTTGCAGTAACTTGTCGGCACAGTGGGCGCCATAGGTCACGCCAATACTATCAATTCCAGCATTGGCCGCCATGGTCAAATCCAGCAGAGAATCCCCCACCATTAGGGCTCGGTTCGGGGCAATATTCAATTCTTTCAGCAAACTTGAGATCATTTCAGGATGGGGTTTGCTATGCACTTCATCGGCGCAGCGTGATGCAACAAAGTATCGACCTAAGCCCGTTTGCGCAAAAACGCGATCAAGTCCCGCACGGGCCTTACCGGTTGCAACGGCTAATTGATAACCTTGAGTATGTAACTCATCGATTAACACTGGTGCTTGTGCAAAGAGTGGCGTTGGCGTGGTGTCTAAATGCAAATATTGCGCTTTAAACTCGGCGCGCATCTGCTGATATGGATCATCTTCGCCTTGGCTAAATGCATTTTTAGGATGTAGAGGCTGACAATAGGTAGAGGAAGCGCTGGGATTGAGCCCCTGAGGAAACAGGACTCGCAGCGCTTCTGTCATAGAAAGACCGATGATATCGCGAATATCGCTTTCGGTTGGGATAGGTAACCGCAATGCCTTAGCCATATTTTCAATACAGGTGATAATTTTACCGATGGAGTCCATCAGAGTGCCATCCCAATCGAAAATCACTAAATCGTATTGCTTTGTCTTCATCCGTGAAACCAATCCCCGTCGATTACACACGCTTTAACTTATCCAATAACTGCGACAAGTTTTCATCTAAAGGCGCAGAGACCCGCATCACTTCATCATTTTCAGGATGAATGAACATCAACTCAGCCGCATGTAAAAAGAGTCGAGTTAAGCCTAATGACCGCATGCTGTCGTCAAACCCTTGCTCACTGTATTTATCATCACAGGCGATAGGATGACCCGCAAATTGGCAATGCACCCGAATTTGGTGAGTACGTCCAGTGACAGGGCTTGCCTTCACTAAAGTACAACCTTGGTAACGCTGCATAATTTTAAAGCGCGTTTCTGAAGGTTTACCCTCAGCATTAACACGCACAATGCGCTCACCCGATTTAAGGGTGATTTTCAATAAAGGCTGTTTAACGGCTTTATCTTGAGCAGACCATTCCCCTTTAACTAAGGCCAAATAGTCTTTCTGCATCTTTTTATACCGAAGCTGATCATGCAGATGTTTAAGCGCGCTACGCTTTTTAGCCACCAACAACACACCAGAAGTATCTTTATCGAGACGATGTACTAGCTCTAAAAACTTTTGTTGAGGACGCAGTGAACGCAATGCTTCAATCACACCGTAATCGACTCCACTACCACCATGCACAGCAATGCCAGCAGGTTTATTCAGCACGATCAAATGATTGTCTTCGTGCAAAATACGGTCTTCGAGTTGCGAGACTTTGCTTAAGTTAGGCGATGGTGCGGTACGGTTATCAGGCTCTGCCACGCGGACAGGCGGAATACGCACTATGTCGCCAATCTGCAACTTGTACTCGGGTTTAATGCGTTTCTTATTCACTCGAACCTCGCCCTTGCGGACAATGCGATAGATCATGCTTTTCGGCACGCCCTTCAGCTTGGTCATTAAGTAGTTATCGATACGCTGTTCGAAGTGATCTTCATCAATCGTGATCAACTGAACCTGTTGTGGGGTGGATTCTATATTCATGATGCGCCATCTAATTATAACGGCCGCCATTGTACAACAACTGAGAAGAATTGTGCCTTTCCATTGCTGAATTTTTTGATTATTGCTATATTTCACCAGCGATTAGGGATAAGCCGTGAATAAAGTGTTCACAACGCCCCGATCCCAAGCGGAAAATTTAACGGATAAAAAAACATTTTCTTGATAGCAAGTCATTGATTTGCGAATCGTATAATAAGTAAAAATACCATAAATGCGTTTTTTACGATTAAATCGAGAAAGTCGCCTTACTTTAATAAGGTTTACCCTAGGTTTTCCTCCCCGATTTCGAAGGATATTTTAACTTGTCGTCAGACAAACCGATTCGACTTGGGCATTACCGGAAAGAAACTAAAGAATTTATGGGGTTGGTTGATGTTTTACAACGAATTCCTTGTTTTTGTAATCATTAAAAAATAAGCCATAAATAGGATGCGACACGCAGCGACTGCGTCTAACAGCAATGCGCACCTCTTGCCTAGCCACCAGCCGTGAGGCTCAGTTGATCTACTGCTAGGCCCGTAATGCAGCGAAGCGCGATGTTTGATGACCTCTATTTAAAGAAGAATGACGTCATCATGAAACGTATGTTAATCAATGCAACTCAATCAGAAGAGTTGCGTGTTGCCCTTGTTGATGGGCAACAACTGTATGATCTAGACATTGAAAGCCCAGGTCATGAGCAAAAAAAATCAAACATTTACAAAGGTAAAATTACCCGCGTAGAACCGTCTTTAGAAGCCGCTTTCGTCGACTACGGTGCCGATCGTCACGGCTTTTTACCACTGAAAGAAATCGCTAGAGAATATTTCCCGAAGGGATATTCGTTCCAAGGTCGCCCAAACATCAAAGAAGTGGTCAGTGAAGGACAGGAAGTTATTGTCCAAATTGACAAAGAAGAACGCGGCAATAAAGGTGCAGCCTTAACGACCTTCATCAGCCTTGCAGGCTCTTACTTAGTATTAATGCCAAACAACCCACGTGCTGGCGGGATTTCTCGTCGTATCGAAGGTGATGAACGCACTGAGCTAAAAGAAGCGATGGCTGACTTAGAAGTGCCTGCGGGCATGGGTCTTATCGTGCGTACTGCGGGTGTAGGCAAAGAATCTGCCGAGTTAAAGTGGGACTTAAAAGTTCTACAACACCACTGGGCGGCGATCACCGAAGCTTCACAAGTTAAAGGCGCACCTTTCTTAATTCACCAAGAAAGCAATGTGATAGTTCGCGCTATTCGTGACTATTTACGCCGTGACGTGGGCGAAATCCTCATCGATCATCCACGTATTTTTGAAGAAGCGAAGCAACATATCGCCTTAGTTCGCCCTGATTTCGTTGAGCGCGTAAAACTGTACGAAGCTGAAGTGCCATTATTCACTCACTTCCAAATCGAATCACAAATTGAATCCGCCTTCCAACGCGAAGTGCGTCTGCCATCTGGCGGTTCAATTGTTATCGACCCAACTGAAGCATTAACCTCAATCGATATCAACTCTGCCCGTGCCACTAAAGGCGGCGATATTGAAGAAACAGCACTGAACACTAACCTCGAAGCCGCCGATGAAATTGCCCGCCAATTGCGCCTCCGCGACTTAGGTGGCTTAGTGGTTATCGACTTTATTGATATGACGCCTGTGCGCCATCAGCGTGAAGTTGAAAACCGCTTACGTGATGCTGTTCACCACGACCGCGCCCGTGTGCAATTAGGTCGCATTTCTCGTTTCGGTTTGATGGAAATGTCGCGTCAACGTCTGCGCCCCTCTTTAGAAGAATCTGCAGCGCATATATGCCCTCGCTGTCATGGCCAAGGCACGATTCGCAGTACCGAGTCTTTAGCACTGTCAATTTTACGTTTGATGGAAGAAGAAGCCATCAAAGAAAACACCTCACAAATCGAAGCGATTGTGCCTGTGGATGTTGCAGCTTTCTTGTTAAACGAGAAACGCAAAGCCATTCGCATCACAGAACAGCGTCACGATGTCGAAGTGTATGTGATACCTGACGCACACATGATGACGCCTGATTACCGCGTGATCCGTCACCGTAGTGATGATGAAATCAGTGAATCAAGCTATAAGCGTATAGAGCATCCTGAAGCCAAATTGTATGAGCCACGCAAACTGGAACGTACTGCGGCGCCTATTCCGGCATTAAAAGGTTTTGCTGCGCCACAGAAAGTAGAACAAGCCCCATCACCAACGGTGAAAGTTGAAGCGCCACAACCAGGCTTCTTCAGCAAGCTTGTGAGTACAATCAGTGCCATGTTTGCGCCAAGTGAAAAAGCTGAACCCGTAAAAGTTGTTGAAACTAAAGCAACTGATACCAGTGCGGCTAACGCAAATCGCCGTAACCGTCGTAATGACACTCGCCGCCCACGCAATGCCCAAGATGCCGACAAAGCAAAAGAAGGCACTCGTGAGCCGCGTAGCCGCAATCCAAAAAAACCGACTGATGCAGTAGTCAGCACACAAGAACGTCCAGTACGCGAAAAAGAAGAAGCGGCTAAACGTCCAGCTAAAGCTGAACCGAAGCCACGCGTACAAGCGCCAAAAGATGTTGTTGCCGACATTGAAGCAGATGATGCCCCTAAGCAAGAAGTCGCCCGTGAGCGTCGTCAGCGCCGTAACATGCGTCGTAAGGTGCGTATCGATAATGGCCATAATACGCCAGATAATGCGATCCCAATTGCACCTGAAGATGCCGCAGAAGTGTTAGCGGAAATTGCAGCCCTTAACGCCGCAGCGGCAAGTACTATCAGTGTTAATGCCAAAGCTGAAGTCATTGCCCAAACGCCAGCAGAAACTAAAGCGCCAAGAACACGTCGCCAGCCTCGTAAAGAAGCCGCACCCGCTCAAGAAGCGCAAGAAAATATTGTGCTAGAAGAGACAACTGTAATTTCTACTGTAGTAGAAACACCTGCGGTTGATGCTGTTAACACAGCTGAAAACACCTTAGTTGACACAGCAGCTCATACTGTAGCAGCGGATGCAGTATCGCAAGATAGCGAAGTTGATTCAGACAACGAAAATGCTAATGCTGATGATCAATCAAAACGCGAGCAAAGAGATGGTCAACGTCGTAGCCGTCGTAGCCCTCGTCACCTTCGTGCAGCGGGTCAACGTCGTCGTCGCGACGAAGATGACCAAGGGACATCAACCCCAGCGCAATTCGTTCCTAATGACGAATTAGGTGCTGACCAAGAGTACCCAAGCGAAATCGTCAGTGTTCGAGTGGAAACTCCTGTTGTTGCAACTCAAACAACAGCGGTAACTGAACCGGCCGTTAAAACTGCTGACGTCGAAATAGCTGAAACAAGTTCAACTCCAACTGTTAAAGCTCCTGCTGTTGTTAAAGTAGAAGCAAAAGTTGAGCCTCAGCCTCAAGCAAATGACGTTGCAGCAGTTGAAACTCAGCAAGTTGAAACTAAACCTGTTGTGACTAAAACCACTGAAACGAAAGTGGAAGAGCCAAAGACTGCTGACGCAAAAGTTGACCTTGCGTCAATCGTTGAAACTCAGGTGACCAGCGTTACTGCTGAAGCCGTAGTCGTTGCAGTCCCATCAGTTGAAAGCTCAGTGACTAAATCAGTAGCAGTACCCAAAGCTGAAGCAGCTAAAACCGAAACACTTGTCGAGCCAAGTGTTGCACCGAGCGCTGAAGTAAAAGAAGCCGTGAAAGCAACAGCCTCTGCGCCAATGGCCAGACCGGCAGCTATCGCTAAGCCTCAAGCCACAATACAAACGGCTCCAACAACACCGCAAATCACGGATGCAGTTGTTGTCAGCAAGCCGAAAGCCGCCAGCCGCTTTGGCTCTATGGTGTCTTCGGATATGACCAAGCCTGTCGTTGAAGTGAGAGAACAAGTGGCAGTCCCTAAAGGACGAGAGTATGAGAATACTGCGAACGAAGAGTCTACTGCCAAAATCAAACTCGCTAATGGTGCAGAGTCTGATATGGCACGTCCATAATCACTTAAGCTAAACCAGAAAAGCCATGCAATTGCATGGCTTTTCTATTTACACTGTAATACTCCACAATATTTAAATTTAGCTCAATCCATTTTTCGGCTTAATCGTAGCCCCCCTTGAATAACATAACCCATCAAAAGATCCTCAGTATATAGTTATCAACTTTAAATATTCTTGTGTTGTCACTAACGTCACATTAGAAGCAATAAACATGCTAACAAAATATCAGGCCAATACCCGCCAGTAGAAAGGGCTCTTAATCCATTTACTGCTAACTGTAGACCCCTCCTTTATAAGTTAGGAAAACTAGTCAAGGGAGAGCATTATTCCGCTATAAAGTAGCCGATAATTAAGTTGGATTAGCAGCCTAAAGCTTCTGTCGGAAATACTTAAATGTACGAAATGCAAGGCATCTCAATAGCAATATTCATTTTTTGGTCGGATCCAAACTACATCATAAATAAGCTAGTGTTCTTTAATATCAAGCACTAAATGCTTTGCCAGCCTCAACTCTTTACTACAAGGCTTTCAGCCTTATATATGTAGAATAACTAAGTGCAAGAAATGTAAATGCACCAATCATATTCGGCAATATCTGAAGTCACTGATTTACAACAAATGAATGATTAGACACATTCGCGTTCGACATTGAATATAAGATTACGCAAAAAATAAACTCGATAAGAGTAAGCGTTAAGCGTTAAGCGTTAAGCGTTAAGCGTTAAGCGTTAAGCGTTAAGCGTTAAGCGTTAAGCGTTAAGCGTTAAGCGTTAACATATAATGGAATTGAATGTTACAGGGGTAAAAATAAGGAGAGTGTATCAAATGGTTTTATTGAAAATCTTGGAGATATCAGAATTGGGTTCTAACAGAGAAAGATTAGAGGATTAACTTCAGATTTAAGCATTAAATTAATGCGACATGTTAAGTGGATCTCGTCGCTTTACTGGATTCAACAATCTAAACTAAATGAAATTTCATCTTTCGCACAAATAAAAAGAGCCACGGAATTAACCATAGCCCTTTAATCCATTGCTATCAGCTCTAGGCTAACAGCACTGAAAATTAACCAATGATAGTTACGTTTTCAGCTTGTGGACCTTTTTGACCCTGAGTCACAGTGAAAGACACTTTTTGGCCTTCATCAAGAGTTTTGAAACCGTCAGAGTTGATCGCACGGAAGTGTACGAATACATCTGGACCAGATTCTTGCTCAATGAATCCGAAACCTTTGTCAGAGTTGAACCACTTAACAACACCAGTAACTTGAGACATAATATAAATCCTGTAAATAAAAAATTAAAGCCTTAACGGCGGGTGGAGCTGGAAAATGCCGGTATTACTTATGTTTACAGGACGAACTGGTCGTATTGAACACATAAATATAAGCCCAACCTTCAAGCTGATAAGACTATAAACCATTCTAAAGATAAGTCAACACACTGCGACACTTTGGATTATTTATTTTGCCTAAATCTACTTTACGGTTTTGCAACCGGCTAGCAGAACACTAGGTTCATGCTGTTTAGCAGGCACAGTTAAGCATTTTAAATAACTTATTTCAATAGCTTAATCTTATCGCTTACTTTGAAATCCGATGCACTTCAATTTGGAAATCCAATTCACAGTTCAATCCTTGCAACGCAAATGCTTGCTTTTGGGCATGAGTAAACTTCCAAGCATAGGGCGTCATTTCTAAAAAATGAGCAATATGTTCACTGTTTGCCAGTTCTAACTGGGAGATTAAGCGCTCCTGATGAAGACACTCAAATCCAGCAATATGCGCTGTGGAAACGGGATGTAATCTTGGCTCAGCATAAATTTGTTGTTTCAACGCAAAATGGTGTAAAGGTCCCGGAGAAACCGTTATCAGTAAGCCTCCATCAGCCATAATCCGTTGTAACTCTTCTACTTTTGAAGGGGCATAAATACGAATGGCAAGATCGACACTTTGGGATGCGATTGGCATTTCATAGGCACTTGCGACACAAAATTGCAAATTAGGGTAACGTTTAGCTGCATATTTAATTGCAGACTTAGAAATATCTATACCTTGTAAATTGCAATCATGGTGCTGGCTCAACACATGGAATAAACGTTGACTGTAGTATCCTTCCCCACAGCCTATATCGAGGATTTGTTTTGCTTCGGCACCAAACTCAAGTGCGAGCTCATTCACTCTATCACTCAAACCTTGATAGTAACCCGCGTTTAAAAATTCACGCCGAGCAAACATCATCTGTTTATTATCACCAGGATCTTTTGAGTTTTTCTTCTGTACAGGTAATAAGTTGACATAGCCTTCTTTGGCCATATCAAACTTATGTTGCTGTGAACAACCCCAAGTTCGCTCCGTTAACGTCAGTGGGGCGGCACACAGGGGACATAAATAATGCATAATGGACTCTTATCATTTAGCTAAATTTGGGTAAAAAAAGTTTACGTTTCGTCTTCCATCAATCGGTCTACCATCAGGATCAATTCCGGTGAAGCGAGTAATTCATAACACTCTAATTTTCTTAATAGCTTATCAGTGTTATCGACATCATTAGCAGCGCGGCTGTAGTTTGGTCGCTCAAACATATGGGTATAGGTTCTAAATAACCATTGTTGTTTTTGCAGTAGCAAGGGATCGATCCTTAATACTTCATCAGCAAGGCTGGCATGACATTGACCAAGCTCCCCACGCATAAACGCCTGCAATTCTAATCTAACCTGCTCGATTTCAGTCATGTAAATTGCAAGAGATTCAGATGATGCGGCATAGTCGTAGTGCCTTGCTAACAGTGCTTTAGCAACCATTAACGCTTTGGGCTCATGCAAAACCCGCAAATCCGCTTCTAAGGGTACTAACTCAAACTTTGAATTGGCTTGTAAGGCAAAAGTTAAGTAACTATCTGCACCTATTAAGTCATTATCTGCACCTATTAAGTCATTATCTGCACCTAAATGACGAGTCGTATCTAAGGTAAAAGATACACCTCGCCTCAATTCAGCCGCACAAAATTTCGCAGCAGTTCCCATCCGTGTATAAAGCCTAAAACCTTGCCCAAGGCTGCGGGTTATTGGTGTATTGAAAGCCTGAGGGCTTTGCGGTAACGATTCGACCTTAAGACCCATAAACGGCTGGAAGCGGATGACTATATTTTGCTGAATTCCGGCTTCAGCTATGACGATAATCTCTAGTAAAGGAGCATTGATCGCCTGCGACACAATAAAATCACTCACATCGTCGGGTAGCCGTAATGTGAGTATTGATGCCTTTGCAACATCAAGCACCATAGGTTCATTTAGAAATTGATGGTACATAAGACATTATTCTCCTATTTAACCGCAATTGTACCGTCCAATACCAATTAAAATCACCCCGTAAACCATTACCATCGCAAGATATGACTTAATCTTCATGATGCCGTAAATCGGCATTCGAGAAATAGTAGTGACATTGCGTGGTAGCATATTTATGCCTCCAGTGATCTATAACGTTAAGCACAGGAAGATGTAAGTGACGTATACAATGAACTTCACGTAACCATTCACCCAATGTAAAACTCACGATGCACCCTGCCCAGAAAGTGGCGAGCCTAGTCAGCATTGTTAGACATCGCTCGGCTTAGCGCCAGAAAACCATTCGGTATGCTGGTCACCTTGACGGCCAAAATAGGTTACACGTTTACCTCGCAAAAACACGAAATAACCTTGAACTCCTGCATTCATAGCGCGCTGGCAGAAAAGCCGAAATCTTTGCCCATGCTGCTGACTATCCAAGATGGCGGCTCTGAGTTCAATCACATTAAAATTGTCAGCAATTAATGGAAGTCCCTCAAATGATAAAGGTGATTGCACTGTAGAACCTGCTGCGCTATAGAAAGTAAATAACTTCAAGGCATAGTCTACATAGTAATACTCGACACCTTCAGCAATAAGATTGCCGACAATTTGAGGAAATGGTATTAATCCAGACAAGGTTGCTTGTGCAGATTCTAAAATTTTATCCGAGTTCATTGATGTCCTCTCTGGGTCTTGAGTGGTCAATTTATATGTTCAACATCAGCAGTAGAGCCAAAGTGATAGCACTGTAAAAACGTGGAGCATGCGCCGGCGCTGGTTAAACGCTCAAAGCACGTTCTCATAAATGATTAACGCAATAAACACGACCTTCAAACTTCCCCCAAAATCGTTGCCAGACTACAAACACGTTTATGCATATATAACGTAAAGCCATATTAAAAACACTATGGCTAAACAACATAAGGACTTTAAAATATTCTGCGAGCCACTCGCACCCAGTGCCAACACCGTTGGGCTGTCTAAATTGATTTACAACTCACATAAACCCAAACTAAAAAAATATATCATTTACGCTTATCATCTGTTTCTTTATCCCGCAAGCCATCTAGGCTACTGCTAAAATAAGCACACCGAATCAATTTCAACCTCTAGCAATGAGTTTATTGATGGATAATTTACAGCGACTGGGCATTATTTTTTGTATTCTTTCCCAGTGGGTCTTGGCAAACATACCCGTCACTTCTGCTAATGATCAATTCATTATCAATCAGTCAGAATCCAAGCTTGATCACAGATATCAGTATACTTATGACCTTTTACAATTAGTTATTGATGTAACCAAAGCCGATTTTGGTGAAGCATCACTACAAGTCTCAGATCTAATAATGAGTCGAAATCGTATCTTCAGAGCATTACAAGAGGGTGAAACCATCAATGTTATTGCAGAAGCCTCTAACCTACAGTGGAATAAACAGCTTATTCCAATAAAAATTCCCATTAGAAAAGGCATTCAAGGATTTAGAATTTTTATTATTAAAAAGGAAAATGTACCTAGGTTAGCTCAAATCACCTCTCTAGCGCAGTTAACTGCTCTTGATACTGGTTCAGGTAGCCAATGGTCAACTAAAGTTGCCATGCAACAAGCAGGATTTAAGATTATAGAAAGCAATCAATATGACAGTTTATTTAATATGTTATCAAAAGGACGGTTTATAACATTTGGCCGCGGAGTGAATGAAGTCTTTCAAGAGGTTAAGCAGTTTAATCAACAATATCCAGATCTCGTTGTTGATGAAAGCATCATGCTACATATTCCGCTAGCGACATATTATTATGTTTCACCTAACAAACCTTGCTTAGCTCAGCGAATACAAATTGGCCTCCAGAGAATTATCGATAATGGTCAATTTGACCAGTTATTTTATCAACGCCATTGCGATTTTTTGATAAAAAGTAAATTGAATCAACGATTAGTTTTTAAAATTGACAATCCTTTTATATCTGAATCAGAAATGACTTCCATTGTCGGTAAAGATTTCTTACTCAATCCAATGGATGACTTTTCCATATTATGTAAGAAATATCATTGAATAGGCTTCATCAGATAAACGCTTTGGGTCCGTCATGACTTAAAAACATCTCTCGGAAAATGGGATAAAAAACAGCAAGTCGCGGCTTGAATTGAAGGAGGTTAGATTTTTGGCCTTGGGTATCAAGAAATCAAATGAAAACCTTCAAGGCCATTAGCCTTGAAGGAAACTTTTTAGAATTGCACTCTGACACCAATAGCCGCTGAGCGACCTGGCATAGGAGATAAATGCCTTAGGAAACTGTTATGTGGGCGCGCATCTACATCGGTAAGATTATCTAAGCTTAGGTAGAATTGAGTCGGCACTTTCGAAATGACTTGATCTAAAGTGATATTGGCTCCGAGCAAAGCATAAGATTCAGAGGGCCTCTCAAATCTGCTAACGTCACCTTGTGAATGATAGCGAACATAATCGATGGACACAGTAAGCGCATCATACTGCCAATTTAGTACAGTGCCTGTTTTGGATTGTGGTGTTCGAGGCATTGAAGTGCCTTCTAACCTGCGGCGAAAGTATTCGTCCCGCTCACCAGCGAGAGGTGGACGAGTACTAAAGATGTCGTAACTACCATCGTATTGATATCTAGGAGTATTTCTCACTCTGTCAGTAAATGTGCTAAGCTCAAAAACTCCCCACCTTTGCCACGGGAAGGTATAGATAGCTTGTACCTCTAACCCTTGATTGTTTGTATCTGCTTGGCGCCATTCACGAACATAAGTACCATTACGCTCAAGGCCTGTACTACCAAGATAAATAAAATCATTGAATTGATTTTGATACCAACTTGCCATTAGCTGTAAATCGGCGATTTTCGCGGTGGTATTTATTTCAAAGGAGTGATTAATTTCCTTTTTAAGATTTGAGCTGCCCTGTTCTTCAATTAACAGAGCATAGTGTGGGTTACTGGCGTAAAGCTCACTCATTTCAGGAGCACGCTCGGCATGAACGTAATTGACTCGTGTTGACCAATTTTGCAATATGTCCCATTGCAGTGATCCTGAGTAGCTTTGGAGATAAAAATTTCTATCTTTAACATTCGCTCCTGAGCCTCGACCTACCTTGTAACCCTCTGCGTTTACTTGGTACTTAATCGCATCATAACGACCTCCAAACTCAAAAGTAACCGGACCAAAGTGCAGGGTTTGTAGCGTATAGGCTGCATAGTTTTGACTATCGACATCAGGCATGTAATTGTCATAGCCCTCCCCTTTATCTGTCTCTTGATCACATCTTTTGCTCAAGAGACAAGGCTAGCTGGTAACCTTCAAGGATGGTTTGCAGTTTAAACCATCCTTGCCATAACCTTTCCCAGCCTACAATTCCGCTTCGTTTGCTGTCATTCCAGCCCGCGAGTTTTCCTAATCTTAGATAAGCCCAATGCACACTGGGGACTTGTTCGGGCGGTTGGCTTTTTTCCGTCTTTAGCCATAACAACTTCCAGGCCAATGGGCTTAACAGG
>NZ_JAKKRH010000033.1:0-58815 GCF_025654465.1 Shewanella sp. SM101 | reverse complement strand
ATTCCAAGGCGCCGCTATAAGAATACACCTCAAGAAAGAGTCGATTGGTGCTTATATCGGTATCGACATTTAGTGGAGAATGCTTTTGGAAGAATTAAGCACTATCGAGCAATATCAACAAGATATGACAAGCTAGCAAGAAATTACGCCAGTATGGTGTCACTGGCGTTTATGTTAATGTGGCTGCCGATGTATTGCTGAACAACATTTGTACAGCAAAGATCAACAGACCCTAATACTAATACTAATACTAAGGCTTAGGATCTTTATCCTGTTCTTTGTCCTGCGCTTTATCAGAGAGTTGATGGCTAGCGGGCTTGATATCACTTGGATCGACTTTATGTTCGAAGTCCCCCTCAAACACATTACCGTCCTTTTTCACACTATCATCAAATGGCGCTTGGCCAAATGGGTCCAGTGGCTTAGGCCCAAAGGGACCTTGGCCCGCTTGAAAGCCACCGTGCATTGTGCCCTGTAAACCGGCAACAACCCGTAACTGCATGCGTTTGAACAACAAGGCAGCAATGGGGCGACGGGTTAATGGCGTCAAGAATAATAGGCCAATGGCATCGGTCACAAAACCGGGGATCACGAGCAAGATGCCCGCCATAGCTAACATCATGCCTTCGACAATTTCTTGCCCCGGTGCTTCACCGCGGGCGAGTTTTTGTTGTACTTGCATTAAGGTATTTAAGCCTTGGCTGCGAACCAGAGAGACCCCGAGCACGGCGGTAAACAGCACTAAACCTATGGTAGTCCAAGTGCCAAGCACTTCACCCACACGGATCAGCACCGACAGCTCTATTACTGGGATCAGCACAAAGAGTAAAAAAATAATGAAAAACATACCGACCTCAGGTTTATCTGACTATCTCTGAAAACTAAATGGGGGTTATCCGGTCTTAATTCAAGTCAGGATAACCATTAGGACTAAGTAAGGGAGCAAAACACTGATATTTAGCTCACCCTTTTGTTAACCCGCTAATGTATGAGACCATTAAAAGACGTAAAGTAGCCTAACGGAGTTGGCTTAAGCGAACTTTAAGATTCTTAAGAGACGATACCTAACACTATGCAGCATCAGTATTTAGTGATTAGCACTACCTGCCCCGATGAAGTACAAGCCAATACTTTGGCCCGAGCTTTAATTGAGTCGCGTATTGCCGCTTGTGTTCAGATTTCCGCCCCGATACGTTCAATTTATGCTTGGGAAGGAAAAATCTGTGAAGAGCAAGAATTTAGCTTACAGATTAAATGTTTACAAAGTCGATATACAGAGTTAGAACAACTAGTGCTTAGGCTTCACCCTTATCAAGTACCCGAAATTATTGCCGTGCCTGTGACCCACGGGCTACCAGCCTACTTAGATTGGATAAAAGACAACACTCAGCCATGAAAAAACTACTCAGCCTTATTTTCACTTCTTTATTGCTTCTTGCGCCCTTAGCTCATAGTGAAGGGGTTTTCGGTAACAAATTCGACTTCATGAAGGGTGAGCCTGAATTGATGCCTGTCGATCAAGCATTTGTCTTCGATTCCAAGCAAGAAGGTAATCAGGTCAAACTCAATTGGGTGATTGCCGACGGTTACTATATGTACCGCGACAAGCTTAAATTTAGCGTCAATGGTGCCGAGTTAGGCACGGTCGCTCTACCAAAGGGAAAGCCCCATGAAGATGAGTATTTTGGTAAGCAAGAAGTCTATTATACCTATGTCGATATTCCCGTTGGTTTAAAACAGGCCGATGAAAATGCCACGCTCACAGTGACCTTTATGGGTTGTGCCGAAGGTAAATTGTGTTATCCACCGACCAAGCATGAAGTCGTTTTAAAGGCGATTGCAGCCAACGATGGTTTAATTGCAGGCGCCGAATCAACCACGACGACTGAGCAAACCAGCACTGAGCCAAGCACTACCGATAAAGCCAATACGCAACCCATTACTCAGCAAGATACCCTGAGCCAAATGCTGTCGAACGACAGCTTAATTTGGACTTTAGTGATTTTCTTTGGTCTAGGTGTCGGTCTGGCATTAACGCCCTGCGTATTTCCTATGTATCCGATTTTGTCGGGTATTATTGTCGGCCAAGGGCAAAAGCTCTCAACCGCAAAAGCCTTTACCTTGTCCATGGCTTACGTCCAAGGCATGGCAATCACTTACTCTATCTTAGGGTTAGTAGTTGCATCGGCGGGACTAAAATACCAAGCGGCATTACAACATCCTGCCGTATTAGTCGTACTCGCGATTTTGTTCTTTGTGCTCAGCTTATCTATGTTTGGCCTATACGATTTGAAACTGCCATCGAGCTGGCAGGAGAAGATGAACTCAGTCTCGAATAATCAAAAAGGCGGCAACTTAGTTGGCGTGTTCTTGATGGGCGTGATTTCTGGCCTTGTCGCATCACCTTGTACTACCGCGCCGCTGTCGGGTGCACTCGTTTATGTGGCGCAAACCGGCGACCTACTCCAAGGTTTCTTAGCCCTGTATGTACTCAGCATGGGTATGGGATTACCTCTACTGATTATCGGCACCTCAGGCGGTAAATTATTACCGAGAGCCGGCGCTTGGATGGACATCATCAAGACTATCTTCGGATTCCTGCTGATCGCTGTATCTATCGTGATGCTTGGCCGTATTTGGACAGGCGTAGTATCCGATGTGCTTTGGTCACTGTGGGGCGTAAGCTTCACCGGCTACTTGATGCATCAGAACAAACTCAGTGAATTTAACTGGAAACAAACTGTACGTTCAGTCCTATTAACGCTGGCGCTACTGGCGAGCTTCTCCTACGGATTCCAAGCTGTGATGGAACACTTTGGTTTTAATAACAATTCCGTAGGCACTGCGGCGACGACCGAAGAAGTCCATGGCTTTAAACGGATTAAATCGATTGAAGATCTTGAGCAAGAAATTGCAGCCGCTACCGCCCAAGGTAAGCCTGTGATGCTCGATCTGTACGCCGATTGGTGTGTTGCCTGTAAAGAGTTCGAAGCCATCACCTTTAAAGATACCGACGTGTTAGCCCGCATGAATAAAATCGTGCTGCTACAAGCGGATGTGACTAAAAGTGACAAGGTCGATGTGGCCTTACTCGAAAAATACAATGTGCTCGGTTTGCCTACGCTGTTGATGTTTAACGAACAAGGTGAGCAAAGGGAAGATTTACGCGTGACTGGTTTTATGGGCCCCAAAGATTTTGCAACCCATTTAGATCATCTCGTGAAATAGTGACGATTTAGGCTTAGACCAGCGGAGTGATTTAGTTCACGCGAGTTTTAACGGCCAAGTGTATTTACCGCAACACCAATAAAAAGCGGACTTTTTTCATTAAAAGTCCGCTTTTTTATCCAAGTGTCATAGATTTCTTATACAATCACTTACAATTTTAGACTTTTTAGATTGGAGCATCATGGAACCAGGCATCCTCATTATTACACTCATCTGCGGCATGCTCGTCAGCCGTATAGGACTCCCTCCGCTCATCGGCTACTTAGTGGCAGGCTTTGTACTGTTCATCTTAGGAATAGATAAAGAAAGCCTGCCATTACTGCAAGAACTCGCCAGCCTAGGCGTCACTTTACTGTTGTTCGCCATAGGGTTAAAACTCGATATTCGTAGCCTGTTCAAGGCCGAAGTGTGGGCGGGTTCGAGTGTGCACTTAGTGCTATCAATCGTGATTTTTGTGCCGATTCTAAAACTCTTCGGCTTACTGGGCTTAAGCCAACTCACGAGTCTGAACCTAGAACAACTGACGTTAATTGCCTTCGCGTTAAGCTTCTCCAGCACCGTATTTGCGGTCAAAGTGTTAGAAGATAAAGGCGACGTGCAATCCCTCTACGGCCGGGTCGCTATTGGTATCTTGATTATGCAGGATATCTTCGCCGTACTGTTTTTAACCATTTCTAAAGGCGATGTACCTTCGGTATGGGCCTTTGCATTACTCTTACTGCCACTGGCTAAACCACTCATCTATAAAGCGTTCGACCGTGTCGGCCACGGTGAACTCTTAGTGCTCTTCGGCCTAGTTATGGCACTCGTGGTTGGCGCTTGGTTATTTGAATCTGTTGGTTTAAAACCCGATCTCGGCGCACTGATTATCGGTATCTTGTTGGCGGGCCACAAAAAGTCCTCCGAGCTGGCAAAATCCCTGTTCTATTTTAAAGAACTCTTCCTCGTTGCCTTCTTCTTAACCATAGGACTCAATGGCTTACCTACGGTATCGGATATCGTCCTCGCGGCGCTATTGGTGTTGTTAGTGCCACTCAAAATTCTGCTGTTTGTTTACATTCTTACCCGCTTTAAGCTGCGTTCGCGTACTTCTATGTTGGGCTCATTTAACCTAGGTAACTTCAGTGAATTCGGTTTGATCGTCGCCGCAGTAGCCACCTATAAAGGTTGGTTACCTCCTGAGTGGCTAGTGATCATCGCCGTGGCATTAAGCTTTAGTTTTTTACTCGCCGCGCCACTTAACGCCACCGTCGGTAATATCTACCAGCGATTCCAGCAGCGTTTAATCAAGCTAGAAAAACGCCCGTTACACCCAGAAGATAGACCCATCGCCATTGGCAATCCACGCTTTTTAATCTTAGGCATGGGCCGTATTGGTAGCGGTGCCTATGATGAACTCAGGGAACAATTTGATGGGGAAATTCTCGGTATTGAACACAAGCAAGACTTAGTCGACTTACATAAAACAAAGGGTCGCAATGTAGTGCAAGGTGACGCCTCAGATACCGACTTTTGGGAAAAACTCGACAGAGCACCTAATCTTGAACTGGTACTGCTAGCCATGCCGCACCACGCGGGAAATATGTTTGCAGTTGAGCAACTCAAAAAACTGAATTATCAAGGCAAAATCAGTGCAATTGTGCAGTACAGTGATGATGCCGCGGCGCTTCGCGAATCGGGCGTACACAGTGTGTACAACTTGTACGAAGCCGCAGGTGCCGGTTTTGTGGATCATGTGATTTACGAGCTGTTGCAAGACTCAGAGAAAAACGCCGCTCAAGCGGAAGATACTGTACAAGTGCCTGATCCTAAACTTAATGCGGAGCCGCACAGTTAAGTACCTGCTAATGCTGCATTAAATTAAAATCACGCCATAACAGGTCGCACAAACGAGCAGTAACATCCTCTGCTAGTTTGTGCGGCATCCAACTAAATGCTGACTAATCTTTACAAATCAATTAACTATATAAAACACTCAATACGCTATTTTGCCTCCTCATCCCAGTATCAATTTACTCATTGCAGCCTATCGCCATTTCAGCAAAAAATCTCAGTTACATCACTGACTCAGTCGTGATATAAATCGATGACGGTAACGAAATTAGCTCAGCTTTTTGGAATTTTTTACAGCATGTCAAACCCTGCGCAACGCGCCACTAAGTTATTTGTCCAAACCTTTGGCACTAAAGCCGATGATTTATATCAAGCCCCAGGGCGAGTCAATCTGATCGGTGAATACACGGATTACAACGACGGTTTTGTACTCCCGGCAGCCATTAATTTTCATACAGTGATTGCGGTAAAACGCCGTGACGATACTAAGTTTCGAGCCGTCGCCGATGCGTTTCCCGGACAAATTAAAGAGTGGGTTTTCGGCCAAGAAAACGACATGGACCCGCAAGATGGCTGGGTGAATTACCTCAAAGGTTTTACTGCAGCTATGGCGCAAACTGGCTTATTAGCCAAGGGCTTAGACTTAGCCATTGTGGGCGATGTGCCACTTGCCGCAGGTCTTTCATCTTCGGGCGCACTCGTTGTCGCCTTCGGTACAGCCATTAGTGATACCAGCCAACTGCATTTATCCCCAATGGCGGTGGCGCAACTCGCACAGCGCGGCGAACACAGGTATGTTGAGTCGGCCTGTGGCATCATGGATCAAATGTGCAGCGCCATGGGTGAACAAGACCATGCACTCCTGATTGACTGCTTAGATCTCGATAGCGAAGCCATTCCCATTCCAGAAAACCTAAGCCTTATCATCATAGATGCCCATATCGAGAAACAACGCTTAGCCGCGACCAACGAACAACGTCGCACTGAGTGTGCACAAGCGGCAGAGTACTTTGGCTTAGATGCACTGCGTCACCTCGATTTACGCCAACTAGAAAGCGCAAAGGCCGATTTAGATGAAGTGCTATACCGCCGAGCGAAACACGTAGTCACTGAGAACCAAAGAACTCAAAATGCTGCCCGCGCCCTAGAGCAAAATAACATCCAAAAATTCAGTCGTTTAATGGCAGAATCCCATGCTTCACTGCGTGATGATTTTGAAGTCACACTGCCCGAATTTGATACTTTAGTTGAAATTGTCAGCCAAGTGATTGGCGAGCGGGGCGGCATCCGCATGACCGACGGCTGCGTGGTCGCCTTGGTCGACCATGAACTGACCGACGCTGTCGTGGCCGCCGTTGAACATGAGTTTTTCGACAAAACCGCCATCGATGCCACAGTGTATTTATGTTCCGCCAGCGCTGGCGCGGGTCGCATCGATAACTAGCCAGAACAGGCAATTTGCTAGAACAAGCACTTAGCCGCACTAAAATCAAAAACAACCTAATAGAGTGACTACGCCGTCGATAGCATACGAATTCATCGCTGAACTTTATGCTGTTGATGGCAAATAATAGGGTTAACATACTCATTTAACACAATAAGCAGTGAGCATATTCAACACAGAGGGAAGCTAAATGGTACGTTTCAGTGTTTTGGATCCTTGGACCGATCCCCGCGGCGGTGAAATCGAACGGGTTCGGATCGACAATGGCATACTCGCATTAGAAGTCATCAGCTTAGGCGGTATTATCCGCGCTCTGTGGACACCTGATAAACACGGCGAACGTGCTAATATCGTCTTAGGTTGTGATAGCGCTGAAGATTACTTGACCCAATCGGCTCATTTAGGTGCCATTGCTGGCCGCTTTGCAAATCGCATTGCTAACGGCAAAATGCACTATAAAGGTCATGATTATCAGTTAGATGTAAACCAAGCGACTAACTGTTTGCACGGCGGCCGTGAGGGTTTTAATCGTAAAAACTGGCAACTAGGTCAACTCCCCGATGGTGTGCGTTTGACCTTAATGAGCCCAGATGGCGACATGGGTTTCCCCGGTAATTGCACAGTTCAGCTGGATTACCGCCTCGCAGGCAATAATTTGTACGTAGAAATCTTAGCCTCCGTCGATAAAGCCTGTCCCGTAAGCCTCACCCAGCACAGTTATTTCAACCTCGATGGCACAGAGACCAATCATGAGCATCTGATGCAAATCGATGCCAAGCGCTATCTGACCATGAACGATGTCAGTGTTCCCACTGGGATTGCCCAGACGACAGGGTCGATTTTCGATTTAAGTCAACCAATACGCTTAGGCGACAAGCTGCATGCCGCTGAACTCGCAAGCACTCGCGGTTATGACCACTGTTATATGATGAATAATCCCGATGGCTCACTCGCCCGTTTTGGCTGTTTAAGCAGTCCCATCAGCGGTCGCGCTATGACGATTTATACTAATCAACCGAGTGTGCAGCTGTACTGTGCTAATTTTTTAAATGGCACTGTAGGTCGTAATCAACAGGTATTAAATCAACATCATGCCGTGTGTTTAGAGCCGCAGATGCTGCCAGACTCACCGAACCAAGGCGAGCGCTTTGGTGATGACGTTTGGTTAATGCCAGGCAAGGTTTATCACCACATTAGCCGTTATCAGTTCGATGCCGATGCGTAGCCATTCGCAATAAAAATTGAGAAAACGAGGAAAAGCACGATTTAGCAGAAGGGAATAAATAAAGCGATAAGGAATAAAATAAACACTACTTTATTCCTTACACTCACAGTGTTAGCCCTTAGGCCGACACTGTGTTAATCATCAAAATCATCGCCCCAATCATCGTCAAAATCCACGCCAACGGCATCAGATTCGACTTCTGGTTCAACTTCAGGCTTCGCCTTACGTACAGGCGCAGTTTCCTTCACGTTGTTCAAGTCAATGCGAGCTTGATGTTTACTCATAAATTGAGATCTTGCCGCCTTCCATGCACCACCAAACTTAGCCTCAGCAGCTTTTAACGCAGCCTCATCTAAGTCGTATAGGTTCACTTTGACTATATCTTCCACATACTCAATGATCGCATCGCGATCGGTATTGTATAGGTAGATACGTCCTGGGGAGGCATCGGGCAGCTGGTTGTCATGGACGACAATCGCGTTGCCTTTCGATGTTCTCAGCTCACCATACCAAACCTGTTTCTTTGCTGTGTTATACATATATGCTAATACCCTTAAATCAACACATACACCATGAGTTTTTTAGCCTGAATAAGCGAAGCATCGCTTGCTTTGATCCACGAATAGCGCCTGAAAGTCTCTGACGTTTTCAACTGGGTATTTTTACAGAATATTTCCGATAATCAATGCCTCATACCATGAAATTTTCACTAATTACGTATTAATTTCTGCCAAAGTACCCAAAAAGTTTAATCATTAACGACTTTAGTCTAAAAAATCGACGCGGCAAGTTTTATTCCCAAGAAAAAGCAATCATATCTATGGTGTTTGATGAGTCATCAACGTTAACAATTGGAGGTTGCTGTAAAGTTAACCATCAAGGTTATCCATGAGGATTTAATTACAGCGCTACAAACTCATATTTACCGAACAATGACTAAGCCACTATGATGTCAGAATGTCTTCTAGATTGACTCGAATGGCAGCGACTTAAAGCAAATATGTCGCTGCAAAATCCAGTATGCCTAGCTCAAATGACAGTCAGTATTACTTTGCCCCTGTGCTCACCCGACTCCATCAAAGCATGGGCTTTAGCGGCCTGTGCTAATGGAAAGGTTGCAAAAATATTGGGGACAATTTTATGGGCGTTTAACAACGGCCAAACTTTCTCAAATAATTCAGCGGCAATTGCTGCTTTGGCCTCCACGCTCTGCGGTCTTAGGGTCGACCCTGTCCACATGATACGTTTTGCCATCAGGCGGAAAATCTCGACCTCGGCTTTAGGCCCCCGTTGCATAGCTACCGACACCATACGCCCGTCCATCGCTAAGGCTTGTAAGTCGAGATTGATAAAATCACCACCCGCGATATCAAATACCACGTTTACGCCCTTATCTTGAGTGAGTGCCATCACAGGTTCAACAAAGTTTTGAGTACGATAGTTGATGACTTCAGCGGCGCCAAGGCTCAAGCAATAATCGCGCTTCTCATCCTGTCCCGTCGTCGCTATCACTTTTGAACCCAGCGCACTGGCCAACTGAATAGCCGTACTACCAATGCCACCTGAGCCACCGTGGATCAGTACCGTCTCGCCCGCTTTGAGTCCCGCACGCATGAACAGGTTGCCCCATACGGTGAAGAAGGTTTCTGGCAGCGCAGCTGCCTGCACATAACTAAAGCCCGTTGGAATAGGCAAACAATGGGCAGCATAGGTGAGCACATACTCGCCATAACCGCCGCCCGGCACTAAGGCGCATACCTTATCGCCAACTTGCAATTGGCTCACGCCGTCACCGAGGGCACAAATATCCCCAGCAACCTCAAGACCAATAATCGGTGATGCACCCGGTGGCGGTGGATACGCGCCCACCCTTTGTTTAACATCGGGGCCATTCACTCCTGCTGCATGCACGCGGATCAACACTTGCCCCGCCGCAGGGACAGGCAAAGGTGAGCGCGATAGCCGCATCACCTCGGGCGCCCCAGGTTGCTCAACATGAATATGGGTGTACTCGCTTGGTAAAGCTGACATAAAAGCTCCTGTGAGAATGGCACCAACCTAATAGCAGATTGCTATGCTTAAACGGTTCGTTTGCTAAACCTTAGTGCGGCTAAGCTAGCGCAATTTCAAGCCAAATAGCCACAGTTATTCCATTCTATATTCCATCGCACTAAATCAAGCGGCTGACGTTAACCATTTGAACTGAAAGCTGAACCTAAGCTGAACAGAAAAGATGTATCAAAAAAATATTTTGACAAATACTAGATATATTAAAAACTTACAGCCATTATTCTGAGGCATTATTTGCTGGCTGCGATGTTTGTCGCGCTATTGTTATCACGCAAATAATCCAATGAGGTTTGATGCAAGTCTGTGTTAAATGCATCAAATAACGCCCAAGGAAGATCTGCTTTGCAGACTAGATAACTACGGATACACAATGAAAAACACACTACTCTTCGCAGCAATTAGCTTAGCGATTGCAACTCCCGTTCTTGCCCATAACACTCATGCAAGCCCCCCATTAGGCAACAACACACCAAACAGTTCACCAGCTCAACCCGTCCCGCCACCGCCCTCTGCACCAATTAGCTTAATTGAATCACATAGACCGCTACTGCGGGAGACGCCATTGATGGCATCCCCTAATGATCCGACGATGACAGAGCAGCCTAAGATTCATTCACGCCAAAAACGTCAGATAGAGGTCTCGGAGCAACCCCCACTTAAGTTGCAGAATCGTAGCGCCGCGATGCAAGTCAGCGACTGCAGTGACTTTGTTGGGAAATCAGGTCAGGCATTAGTCAATGAACTGAGCCAATCGACTCCCGAATGTGTCGGTAAACTCTATAGCCTCAAAGGCAGTAGCGCGACCGCACTATTTAGCGAGGCCAATGTGATCAGTGTCGCCAATGCCATTGCCACTAAAGCAAAGGACTACACTGGGGTCGATATTCAGCATCTTGAGTCCCATATTTACTTTGTCCGCGCCGCCCTCTATGTGCAGTTTTACAGCCCAAATGATGTGCCCGCTTACAGCAATGCTGCTAAGGTCAGCTTAAAATCTGCCCTTAATGCGTTATTTGCGAACGCTGCGATTTGGACTGTCTCCGATGCTAATGCTGGCGTGTTGAAAGAAGCCTTAATCCTGATTGACTCTGCCGAGCTCGGCGCCGATTTTAATCATGTCACCATAAAAGTGCTAACGGACTACGACGCTAACTGGCAAGCCAGTTTCGCCATGAACGCCGCAGCCAACTCAGTGTTTACCACCTTATTTCGCGCTCAATGGAATGATGACATGCAGGCGCTGTTCGCGCGTGATCAAGGGATTTTAGATGCGCTGAATAACTTCCAACTCGAACATCGCAACTTGTTAGGCACCAATGCAGAGTACCTTTTGGTCAACTCAGTTAAAGAGTTATCTAGGCTGTATTACATTGATGCCATGCGTCCACGAGTGACCCAGCTGGTCAAAAACATTCTCAGCAGCACCAGCAAAACCGAACCGAGCAAAGTGCTTTGGTACGCGGCGGCAGAAATGGCCGACTATTACGATCGCAGCCATTGTAACGATTACAATATCTGTGGTTTTAAGGCGCAGTTAGAAGCCGATGCTTTACCTTTTAATTGGAAATGCTCCGACAGCCTCAAGATCCGCGCCCAAGATCTCTATCAAGATCAAGCCAAATGGGCCTGTGATGTGCTGACCAGCCAAGAAAGTTATTTCCACAGTAAACTCGAAACGGGCATGCAACCCGTGGGGCAGGATAACAACGATGACTTAGAGCTAGTGATCTTCGGCAGTTCGTCTGAGTATAAATCCTTAGCCAACAGTATCTTTGGTATCAGTACCGACAATGGTGGCATGTATTTAGAAGGTTCGCCCGCTGGACTCAAAAATCAGGCACGTTTTATCGCCTATGAAGCCGAATGGCGCACGCCAGATTTCCACGTCTGGAACCTGCAACACGAATACGTACACTACCTCGATGGACGCTATAACCTGTTTGGTGACTTTAGTCGTGGCACTTCGGCCAATACCATTTGGTGGATTGAAGGCCTCGCAGAATACATCTCTTACCGTGACGCAAACCCTGCGGCAATTGCCATGGGCGAAACCGGTGAGTATATGTTATCGACCATCTTCAAAAACAACTATGAATCTGGCCAAGACCGCATCTATCGCTGGGGTTATCTAGCGGTGCGTTTCATGTTTGAACACCACAGGGACGATGTGAGACAGATTCTGGCCTACCTACGCAACGATCAATATGCAGAATATCAAGCCTTTATGGATAATATCGGCACACGTTACGATAACGAATGGCAGGGTTGGCTCGCCAGTGGTTTAAGCACGGCTGACGATGGCATAGTCGATAAGGGCCCGAGTGATGTCGACGCTGAGCCCAGTGGCCGCGAAGGCAACTGGACAGGACCAGCGGGCACAATCAGTAAGGATTACTCGCCTTGCCAAGTGACGAACGAAGCCTACCGTTACACTGAATCGGCCAGCCTGAAAATTGATGTGCCGATGGAATGTATCGATTCAAAACTCGGCCGCGCCAGTTTCAGCTTCACCAATACCAATCGCACAGCCCAAGAGCTTTGGATCAAGATTGGCGGTGGTTGGGGAGATGCCGACATTTATTTCGATTCTAGAGGCTGGGCAAGCCCTGAGCAAAACCAAGGGGCTGGTATCGGTAATGGTAATTATCAAGTGATTAAGGTGCAGTTAAACCCTAACGAGTATTGGCACTACATTACCTTATCGGGGGACTTTGGCGGCGTCGATATGCAAGTCAGCACCACTGAGCTATTTGCTGAAATCGACCCCGAACTGGGGGATGGCGGCGTGGATCCTGAGCCACCAGCCAATTGTGGCGCAGTGACCTTAGATTACGGTAAGCTCACCCTAGGCAAAAATGAGTGCATCAGTGGCGGGCGTAACAGCTTCTACTTCTGGGTTGAGGAAGATAATACCCAGTTCACTGTCACCACTAAGGGCGGCTCTGGGGATGCCAATATTTACTTCAATGCCAGTCAGTGGGCCGACGCAGATAATGCCGATGCAAAGAGCGCTCAAGCAGGAAATCAAGAATCGCTTAGCTTCAGCGCCAATCGTGGCTGGCGTTATATCACGATTGATACTGCCACTGAGTTTAGCGGCGTAACACTGACCTTAAGCACAGGCACCAGTAACACACCCGATCCGCTGCTCATTGCCAACGCCTGCGCGACGCAATCACCCTTAAGTTATGGTGAGCTCAGTGCTGGCAAAGCCATTTGCACCGCCGATGGGCGCAACGATTATTACCTTTGGGTACCAGAGGGAACTAATCAGCTAAGCATCAACTCCGCCCACGGCAGTGGTGATGTTAGCCTGTTTTCGGGGACGACTTGGGCGAATGCTCAACACTTCGATGCAGCCTCTGTAACACCCGCCAATACGCGGGAAAGCATCACAGTCAATGCACCAAACGTGGGGTGGTATTACATCACAGTGCAAAGTGAGCCCCAGAGTGCGGGAGTCGCACTGCAGGTTGATTTACGCTAGTTTGATGACTCACATCGCTTAAGTAAGCAGTTTTAGCCATTACGCATAAATCAAGCATTTGAATAAATAGCAAAATCCCTGCTTCGGCAGGGATTTTTATTGAAGATAAGCTGAATAAGCGACACTGACGTCATAGAGTCTTTAGCGACAATACGTTATTAGCGCATCCCTTCGAGCACTTGCACTCTCTCCTTGGCCCTTGCTGCATAGTCGTTTGAAAACCGCTCTGCCATTTCAATGCTCTGCTGATAAAGCGTTAACGCTGCTTTAGCATCGGCCGGTCCACCCTCGCCTTTATCTAACAGGGTTGCGAACTGGAAGTAAGCATTGCCTAGAATATCCGCCTGCAAGCCTTGTTTGGCACCCAAGGTTGTCACTTTTTCTAACCAGTATCGCGCGTTAACCGTATCTCGATAGGGTTCCAATAGCAGGATATTGGCAAATTCAGCGGCGGCGTAAAGATCTCGCTCGGCGGCAATTATCCAAAACTCCTCGCTCTGCTCAAAATCCTCTTTAAAGTAGTAATAGGTTTCGGCAGCATCTCGCGCTAAATCAGGTTGAGCTTTAACGCTTTGACGATAATTTTCCAATGCCGTTGTGGCATTAAAGTAAGGGGAGCAAGATAACACTTGATAAAACGCCATCAGACTTCTTGCCTCAGGCAACCCTTGGGCAACTAGCTGATTTAACTGCTGCCATGCTTGCGTTTCACGAACCATATCCGCACCTGTATTAACCAAGCCACGCTCGATAACCGATAAAGGTAAACGGATTAACTCAAGCTTTGCCGCGTTATCGCCAAAGCTCGCAGCGCGTTCCAGCCAATAGATCTTTTCATCGGCACGCCCCGCGTAACCCGCTTGATCTCGCAGCCAATGCAGCGCCTCAATATCGCCAGCTTCAGCGGCTTCACGGTAATATTTCTGTGCCTTAATTTTATCCTTGGGTAAGGCGTGCCCAAGCTCATAGATACGTGCTAACAATCGTTTATCAGCAGCCTTTGAACTCTGAGCTAAGGTATTGATTTGTGATTCAGGTTTACCATAGGCATACAATTCCACATCACCGTTAGCATAAGTATATTGAGTACCATCGGGATAATTCACTTCAACCGTATCAGGCTGATACCAGACATTGACCTCATACTGCTCGGCAATCTGTGGATTAAAATTCACCCGCATCACAGCCTCATCACCGCGGCGAATCGCTTGAGTATAAGGACTAGCCCATAGGCTAGAAATTTGCTGCAAACTGCTTTTCAGCCTAGCCTCGAAGGGTTTGTCTTCCTTAGGAGAATGAATAAATACTGGATAGTAAACTGGCGCTAAAGATAAAGGCGTAGTCGCAAGCAACGAATTATCCGCCTCGCTACCCGCATGAATAGGATCGATATTAAGTTCATGACTTAAATAAAAATCATCGTGGGGTGACACTTGAGTCGGCAACGTAGTTTGGCTAGCAACTTGTGCCGCATCCACAACAGAAGTGCGCTGCAACTTAGCAAGGTATTGTTGTTTAAGTGCTTTAGCCCTTTGCCACAACGGATGGTTCGGCAGTATTGTCACATCGAGCATTAAATCCTCAAGCCGCCACTGACAATCGCCGCCACCATTCAAAGCTAAGGGCAGCGAAAACTCACTCGCTTTACTACCACTGCTAATCACTTGCCGCAGCACTGAGGTTTCTTCGAATGTCGCGCGGTAGGGATTAGCAATATCACCACTGGGAAAACGGATTTCCTTTCGAGTACAAACAGATGAGACGTAATAACCGACAAGTTCTAATTGCGTATTAGCAGGTAATACACCAACGAACTCGAAACGCGAACTGTCTACAGGTGCAGTCACTTGATCGACGGGCAACTCACTACGAAATAAAGAATCCCAAAAAGAGGCCATGACGGGAGAGGCAAACATCAATCCAGCCGAGCAAGCCAAATATAAAAAAGCCCTATGAAAGCAATGTAACAAACTCATAATGCCAGCTCTCCGTCGCTGATGAGGCAAATCCACTCGCACTTAAACACTCGCTTAAATACAACAAAGATCATTAAGTTATCGACAAAAAATTAAGCCAACGCGTTTAGCCGTTGGCTTAAATCATAACGTATTTACAGGCAAGTTGAACCCATGCCTGTCAGCCTAGGGGCGATAAACCCCAGCGCATAAAACTCAACTTAAGCACTTCGCAGTCTAGCAAGCACATCCTTGGCCTTCAATTCCGCCATAGCGACATAGGCCACAGGCACTACAAATAACGAGAAGAAAGTGCCCGCTAACAGACCTCCGACTAAGACTAAACCTATGTTAGCTAACCCTAACGAGCCCGGTCCCGATGCCAAGGCTAAAGGAATCGCACTTAAAATCATGGTTAAAGACGTCATTAGAATCGGTCTTAAACGAGATTTGGCACTGCTTCGCGCCGCCTCAATCGCACTCAAACCTTGGTCTTGTTGCTTGTTGGCAAACTCCACCAGCAAGATACCGTGCTTAGTCACTAGCCCCACTAAGGTTAATAAACCAATCTGCGAATAGATATTCACACTCTGGCCAAACAAGGCTAAGGTCAATAACGCACCGACAATACACAAGGGCACTGTCAGTAAGATAATTAAGGGATCGACAAAACTTTCGAACTGCGCAGCCAAAATCAAATAGATAAACACCAATGCCAGCAAGAATAGCGACTGAGTGCCCGCCTGCGAATCCATAAGATCCTTCACCACGCCATTGTATTTAAAGCCTTGGGCATCATTAAGCAATGTCGGTAATTGTTCATCTAAGTAGGTTTTGATTTCATCAGTTGAATAACCGGGCATAATATCTGCCGTCAATTCAGCGCTATCAAGACCCATAAACGTCTTAATGTTAGATTCTGCCGTAGTCTGTTTAATCGACACAAATTGCGACAATGGCAGTGCTTGCCCAGATTCAGAAGTGACATACAGCTTATTCAACACTTTAAAATCACTCAGTTTGTCTAAGTTTACTTGCACTTGAATAGGATAAGTAAAACCATCGGTAGCATGTAAGTCCGCCGCCTTCACTGAGCCAAGAAAGGTAGAAAGCGCATTAGTGACATCACCATAACTCACACCTGAAAGGATAATGGCGTTGCGATCGATAGACAGATCGTAGCGTAGTTGATCCCTAAGCACTGAGTTGCCTACGTTATTCAGGCCAGGATAATCCTCGAGTAACTTTTGCACTTTGGCGGCGGTTTTGCTGAGTTCGTCCTTATTCCGATCTAAGGTCGTCAGCTCTAAACGCAAATTATTGGCAATATTGAGATTATTTGCTGAGCGAATGCTAAACGACATGTTATAAGCAGAAACGTTTTCCTTTGATGTTGCAATCAAGTCGCTGATCACATCATCTATACCCTCACTGCGCTCACCCCAAGGTTTGAGTAGCACATGGTTCACTGGCTCTCCCTCGATATAGGACAAGTTAGCCCCAACCGCGGGATGCTCATTCATCACGCTATTAAGCTCAGCATTGTGATTGAGATGATACTGCCGACCGACACCGGTAGGACCATTAGACGCCACATCAATAAAGCCAGAGTCCTCCGCAGGCAAGAGTATTTTGGGTAATTGCCAGTAAGCAATACCCGCAAGACCCACCAAAACCACAGCCACACCAAACATCAAGCGCTTGCGGAAAAACCACTTATTCAGCTCATTGATATACAAATGATTTAACTGCTGCAGCGCATTCTCGACTCGGCTAAACCATTTAGGGTGTTGCTCAGTGGTATTGATAAGATAAGCGCTCATCATAGGCGACAAAGTTAACGCCACCACGCCAGAGATCATCACGGCCGCTGCTAAGGTAAAGGAAAATTGCCGAAACAGATCGGCGGTTAAGCCCGACATTAATCCGATCGGCAGATACACGGCGGCGAGCGTTAACGTCATCGCAATGATAGGGAAAATGATCTCCTGACAGCCTTTAATCGCCGCATTGAAAGGCGTTTCACCGTTTTCAATATGGCGATAGCAGTTCTCGACCACCACAATGGCATCGTCCACCACCAGGCCAATGGCCAAAATAATCGCCAGAATAGTCAACACATTGATACTAAATCCGAGCGCCGACATCACAGCAAACACCCCAATCACGCACACGGGAATGGTAATAATGGGGATCGATGCCGCCCGCAGGCTACCCAAAAATAACACCACAATCAGCGAAACTAAGATCACTGCTTCAATCAACGCAGAAAATCCTTCGTCGATGGAGGCTTCAATAAAATCAGCTTGGTTATAAGCCAAGTTCATTTCTAAGCCTTGGGGTAAATGTTTTTGCATGCGTGCAATTTCGGCTTTAATGTTCGAAGCCACTGTCACTGGGTTAGCGTTGCTCAGCGGTAAAATCTGCAATGACATTGCACTATGTCCACCGATAGACAACATACTCGGCGACAGACTTTCCTCGCCCATCACCACATCGGCGACATCGGACACGCGGATGATCTTACCCTCGCTGACCTTAATCACCAGATCCTTCACGTCTTCAAGCGTTTCAACTTGATTCAAAGGGTTAATCGAGAAATCCCGCGACTTACCTTTGATCGCACCCGAGGTAAAACTGGCATTGTAAGAGCCTAACGTGCCCACCACATCGGCAGCTTTAATATTCAGCGCCTTCATTTGTTCAGGATTGAGCCAGACTCTGACCGCCTTTTGTGAGCCACCATATGGCCCCCAAACGGCACCAACGCCTTGAACTTGTTTGAGTTGCGGTACTAACTGCTGGCTAATGTAGTCGTACATAGCCTGCTTTTCCATGCCACCCGCGTTCACAAAGGTGATGATATTACTGGCCGAATCCGTGGCCGAGGTATCGTCGGTGACTGTGGGCTTATCTATCATGCTCTGGGGGAAATCGTTAATCCCTTCGACGCTGCTACGCAACTTGTTCATTAAGTTGGTGTATTCAATATCGCTGGTGTCATCATTGAATTTAATCGTTAATGAGCAACGCCCCTCGCTACAGTCGGTCGACATGGTATCGACTTTATCTATGCCCGAAGCCGCTGCAATCAACTTATCGGCCACATTGCTCGACATAAAATCGGCGCTCGCCCCTGCAATCGACGCATTCACAGATGCAGAGTGGGTGGTATGCTCAGGGAAGTATTGGATATCGAGTTTTTGAAAGGCAATCAAGCCCAGTAACACAGCCATAATACTGAGTACGGAGGCGAAGATAGGATGACGAATACAGACTTCGGGTAAACGCATTATTCAGCCACCTCAATATTTGGAGTTGAGCCTGAATCAGCACCTTTGTCAGCGCTTGATGTTGCCGCTTTATCTGCAGTGTTTCTATCCTGCACGACTTTGATCTTGCTATCGGACTTGAGGTTTTGCATACCCGTTTTAACGACTAAATCGCCTTCGGCTAAACCTTCAGTCACGACGGCATAACCGTCATTCGTATTTTGAGCGAGTTTAACCACTTGCTTTACTACGCTATCGCCCTGCACTAGCCAGACAAAACGTTCATCGTTATTGGCAATAATCGAATTTTGCGGCACTAATAGACGTTTAATCCCTAAACTATAGAACTGCTTGATGTTGGCGAACATGCCAGGAGCAAGCTTAAACTCAGGGTTTTCAAGGGCGGCATGCACTTCAACCCGTCCTGAGCTTTCGTCTACCGCTGGGGCAACATAGTTAACTAACCCTTTGAATACCTTATTACCATAGGCCTCAACAGTCACATTCACCTTTTGGCCCTTTTGCGCCTTGCCTAAATCCTTCTGACTGATGGCATAACGCACTTCGACCGGATTTAAACTATAGAGGGTGACTAAGGCCGTACCAGCACCAATTTGACTGCCGATAGACTGACTAAAGCTGGTCAACTGACCATCGAAGGGAGCCTTGATCAGGTAATCGTTCATGGTGGCTTGTTTCTGGCGAAAATCCGCATCGGCCAGATTCACATTTTCCCGTAGCTCATCCACATCTTGCTTAGCAAGCGCAAAGGGTTCTTTAATCAGTAAGTCTTCGATACGCTCCAGCTTAGTTTTAGCCAGTGCTAAGGTGCTCTTGGCTTTGTCTAAATCAGCCTTGGCTTTAATGTTGTCCTGCTCGGTAATCACTTGACCTTTAGTCACTTTGTCGCCGTTACTAAAATGAATCGCGCTAATTTTTTCGCTAGCATTAAAGTTCAGCGTGGCTGAATCGATAGCGTTGATTTTACCGACTTCATTCACTACATCGGCAAAGGACGTTTCTTTAACGGCCTCGACCGTCACAGGGATGATGTCGACCTTGTCCGCCGACATCACGGCCATAGGGGCTAAAGCGAAAACACTCGCCAGTAGAAACGGCAAAGGCGCGAATAAGGGCGCCTTTGAGAGATGATGGGAATGGCTTTTTAATGAAATATCGCATGCACTGCGTGCTCGTTCAGTTACTCTTTGTGTAAACATAGTATGCAAACCTATCGTTCTTACTATTCAACGGACATCCTATCCGACAACAGCAAACCGGATTGAACCCAAAACTAATACCAAGTCCCCCCAAAGTGCCTGTTTCAGCAATTTGAGGTTATTTGGGTATACAGCCTATAGGCTTAATCCCAGTCAGTGCCAGTAAAAACTCGGTTACACAACCAAATAAAACAATAACTTAACGATAAACTTAATAGTGAGCACTTAAATCACACAAACAACCATAAAATACAGCAAACTTGAAACAAGTGTAGAGCCAGCCTATTAGCAAGCCACTATTTACCTTTTAACAGGGCTCCGATGGCCTTTTTCACATCTGCAAAACAGGGGCGCTGAGCCACATCTAACTGCATGCACTCGTCTTTAATCGCACTCAACTGTGTGTAGTACAGAGGGCCAATCGAGGCACTCACATCGGCCGATGCATCCACATAGGCCAACAGATCTTCAATCAAGCAACCAAGCGCCCGCACTTCAATAGCTTCTATCGCTAAGCGTTCTGCTGTCGATAGATTGCGTAAGTTTGATGCCGCACCAAAATCCCCAAACAATAAGCTCATCTGTTGATTAACCATAATATTATGGGCGTAGACATCACCATGACTTACTTGTTTGGCATGCATGTGCGCCATTGCATCGGCCAACTGGTGTGTGATTTTGGCGACTTCATCAAGGCGAAATTCGCTACCGTCTTTAAAGGTATCGCGAGTGCAGGTGACAAGACTTGGTGGTAGCCCTAAGTTACTAAACCCTGGCGGAATAAGTTCCATTACTAAACCCAATTGATCTTTCTGGCTAATGTGCGCCACGACCTTAATAAGGCTGGGATGATCACCCGTTGTGAGACAGCAATCTAACTCGTCAGCGGGATAACCATCGCTCGTCACTTCCCCCTTAAAGAGTTTTACCGCAATCTGCGCCGACCCCGTCGCGGCTATCATGGCTTGATTCAACCAATCGCCTCGATAAATGACCCCAGAAGCCCCTTCGCCAAGCTTCTCAGCCAACTTGATATCACCCAGAGTCACATTCGCCACTGTGGCCACATCGGCGTGGGGATCGACTAAGGTATGGCTGAATGGATTTCCCGCAAAGGCGAGCCAAGTCAGTTTAGGCAAACTGAGTAACCAAGCTGGCAGTGCGTGGAGTTGATTGGCCGATAAACGCACTAACTCTAAGTTGCGGCAATTGGCCATCGACTCGGGCAATGCTGTTAAACGGTTACCCGCTAAGGCTAATTTTTGCAGACGATGTAAATCGCCCATGGCCGCAGGCAATGTCTCAATGAGGTTATCAGTTAGGATGAGCCAGCGGGTTTGCAGCGGTAATGCCGCCGCAGTCACTGTTTTGATTTGATTGGCCTTAAAGCCAATCATCTCTAAATTTGTGCAGCGCCCTAATGCCTCAGGCAAATGTTCAAAGCGATTATTCGAGGCGAAAATTATCTTTAAATGCGATAAGCGGTGTAAATCCTCGGGCAAAGTGCTCAGTTGATTATTCGATAAATCGAGGATTTCGAGGGAATCGGCTAAATCAAAAATCTCCCGCGGGAACTCGGTTAAATCCTCAACCAATTGTAAACGTGTGATCCCTTGTAACTGCCCTGCCCTTAACTGCGCTAACGTCTGCACTTTGCTACCCAAGTTAATGAAAAATCGCGGCTATGGTAGCGTATAAATCGATAAAGCTAAACGCAGGATCTGCAATCAAAGGGCGGCACAATCGGCCTTAAGTCAACTTTGATATGATAGGTAAAACTTGGGGGAGCTATCCAGAAACTCGAAAACAGATTAGCATGTGCACCAATATGGAATGCCCAGTCAACTCATCACAGGACAATCATGCGGACACATTTTCGCCAAACGCACTCATTTACAGTGCTTATGCTTGCCATGCTAATGGCCCTACTGAGCGGTTGTGCTACAACATCAGCAAGCCCATCAACCACTGAATTCAATGCCACAGCAAGTAATGTCAGTAACGATAACGACCACTCGCCACAACAGCATCAAACACCTCCCGAAGTGGTTGAGCAGTACAGCGATGTGTGGGAAAAGATCCAACACGCCAATACCATTGATGTCCATGATGATGCCGAAGTACGTAAACAGCGTAACTTTTTCGATGATAAACAAAAATTTATGAATCAGGTTGGCGATCGCGCCGAGCCATTCTTGTATTACATAGTCAGCCAGCTCGAAGCGCGTAACATGCCATTAGAATTGGCGTTATTGCCCATAGTCGAAAGTGGCTATAACCCTTTAGCACAAGCTAACGGCCCCGCAGGACTGTGGCAAATGATCCCTGCTACTGGACGTAATTTTGGCTTAACGGTGAATTCAGCCTACGATGGCCGTAAAGATGCGCTGGCCTCAACCGATGCAGTGCTCGACTATCTACAGCACCTATACGACACCTTAGACAAAGACTGGATCAACGCCGTTGCCGCCTACAATACCGGTGAGCTAGTGATCAAAGCCGCCATTGATAAAAACAAAGCCAAGGGCAAACCTACGGACTTTTGGTCACTGGGTATCCCCGCTAAGCGAGTACAAACAGTCCCTAAGTGGCTGGCATTTATTCAGATTATTCGAAATCCCAACCACTACGGTTTAAAAGTCCCTCCTATTGCTAACCGCCCTTTCTTGGAAAGAGTGCCAGCACCTAATGGCGTAGATATTGGCCAGATTGCTAATGCAGCAGGGCTCAGCAAAGCAGAATTTAAAACCTATAACCCAGGCTTTCGCCAAGGTGTAATCCCCAGCAAAGGCAAATATCAAATCGCCTTACCGCTGGAAAACATAGGTCATTATCAGGAAAATCAAGACAAGCTCTACGCTCAAAAACGCTATGACAGCCAAAGCTATATCGTCAAATCTGGCGACAGCCTAGGCACAATCGCAGCCAAGTTTGATATGTCAGTGAAAGCATTAAAACAGGCCAACAATCTGACATCTGACCGCCTAAAAATCGGCCAAGAGCTCACACTGTTAACGCCAATGGCGGGCAATGATAATGAGCCTGAACCCACTAAAACTAAGGCGAAGGCCGATAAGAAAGCCAGCAGTAAGCCATCAAGCAAGGCGAATAGCACTGCCACCGACTCAACATCGGCCGATAAACCGGCAACGAAAGCGGCCACGTACAAGGTAAAATCCGGCGATTCGCTGGATAAAATCGCCCGTAAGAATAAGGTTAAACTGGCTGACTTAATGAAGTGGAACCAGCTCAATGGCAAAAGCATTATTAAGCCAGGCCAAGAACTGAAAATTTCCGAATAACGATTGTAGTTTGAACGGCAAAAAGCCCAACAAAGCGCGGTTCCAAACGCTGTGTTGGGCTTTTTCTATCCCAGTATCAGAGTTACACGACTCAGCGTTGCCGCTCAGTTGACCTAACAAACCACGCCCAGACAATCATTCCAAAACAAATCACTCCAAATACAGCGCCATTATTTTGTATCTTTCTTCGCTAAACCGAGGGGATACAATTGCTGTTTAAACATGCCAACAGGCATGTAATCGCCCACGACACCATATTGCTCTGGCCACTCTTTCTGACCTCGAACTGCAGTCCCAAATAGGTAATCTAAAAAAGAAAAATGGGCAGCATAGTTACGGTCGATTGCCGCCTTATCAGAAGCATGGTGCCAATGGTGGAATTGCGGACTGACAATTAAGTAACGTAGCCAGCCAAAGTTAACCTGCACATTGGCATGATTAAAGACCGCCTGCACGCCAACGATAATCACATAAATACTGATGATGTCTTTGGAGAATCCCAAGATAAAAATCGGCGTGAGCACCAAACAACGGGTAGCGATCAACTCAAACATATGTTGCCGAGATCCCGCCAACCAATCTAAATGCTTGGCGCTATGGTGCACCGAATGGAAGCGCCACAGGAAAGGAATTTCATGGTAGGCACGGTGCGCCGCATATTGCATTAAATCGGCGACCAATAAAATCAACAACAGTTGCAACACAAAGGGAAGACCCGCGATAAAGCTTTGCACTGTGCTGGAAATAGCCCAAGAAAAGGTCGACTGCACAAATTGGTTTGCCACCAATAATACAAATCCAATCGCTAAGTGATTCACCAAAAAATGGTTTAAATCCCCTTGCCACTCGGGTCTCAATATTGCTTGTTCTGGTTTATGGGGTAGCCATTTCTCGATAAAAATGAAAATTAAGGTTGAGCCTAATAAGTCTAAAATAAACCAATCTAAACCCAGTGAGACCTTATGATTAGCAAAAGGCTCGACTTCAACTTGATGACCACCAAAGGCAATAGCTAAACTCACAAATACCCAAGCCACAAAGCCGAAACGCTTATTTTTATTTCGAATAAAATTCAATAAACCTAAACTGCCCGATACCACTAAGGCGACAAATATTAAGCTGCGAATAACATCGACATTATAGCTTTGGCGTAATTCTGGAGTGGTGAGATATTCGGGAAAATGAAACGCCAATACACCCAGAAACGATAATATCGCTAACATACACGCTATAGTGCCGCTAATACTGCCTTCACCAATTTGGAAATGGCCGTCTTTAAATCCTTTACTCATCACAGTGAACTCCTTTTCCTATATTGCTCGCGTTATTCGCATCACAGCAATGCTCGGCTTAATTTTTGCCGATCAGCCTACATTAACCCCGCAGCCACAATCAATAAAAAGTGAATGCTAAGACAATAATGCTCAATCTACTAAGCCCACTAAAACGAGCACAAAAAAACAGCAAAAAAAGCGCTACCTAAGTAGCGCTGTTTTATTAGAGCCGTTCACTCACCTTAGCGGTTAGATCTTAATCAAGTTATAACCAAAGCTAGTAGAAGGATCTTTATTCAGCACCATAGTCACATTGTCTTCATTGCTGAAATCCATTAAATCGGATGCATAGACAACGGTTTTAGTACCGTTTTCCACAGCGATAACCTTAATAGAATATTCGCCAGCTGGCACAGTCAATGACTGAGGGCTCGCAGGATTGACTGCGGTGATCTTATTTACAGCCGTTTCAATCGTGTCATTTGCCTTTAAGAAATACACGGTTAGATTGCTTTTATCGGCAAAACTCACAATGTCGAACTTAAAGCTATAGGGACTTGGCGTCTGAGTTTGCTTCATCTCCATCGCCTTCACTTGGCTGCCCTGCTCGGTCGTTTGCTCATAGATGAAGATGGTTTTAATGTCATCTTGGTTAAGGGTGATAAGCACATTATCGAGCAATTTATTTTGCGTACCGTGGTCGAACACACTCACACCAAAATCATTAAACTCAGCACCTTGATAGCTAGTCACCCCAAAAGATGGCACTTCGCTAAACAGAGTATCTTGCTTACTGCTAGCCACTTTCACATCGATAATGTGCGAACCTAAACCGTTAAAGACGCGATAATCGACACTCGCTTCTAATGCTACATGATTGCGAACATTGGTGGTTGAATCGACACTGTCCAAGGTGATTTTTGAATCCGAAGCACCAAAACCTTCGCGGATAATCAGCTTATAAGGCACCTTAGAACTGAATTTAATGTTCGCAGTTGTATAAGAAACATTGGTTGTTCCCGCTGGTGCGAGGTAAACCTTATATTCACCCGTATCCATCACTTGCGGCTGCGACACTTCACCGTAGGCCACACTGCCTAACATCACAGCATCGGCAAAGGTTTGGGTCGACTTAGAAACATAAGCGTCAAAGGCTTGGGCATGCACTGCAGTATTGGCAATCAAGAGCTGCATTTTACTGTTTTCAGCCACTTCGTTGAGCTTATCGAGTTCAGTGCGAGAATAGTTGATATTAAGTAATTTAGGTTCGGTAAAATCACCATGTAATACAAAGAAATGGTCCGTTGCAACTTTCAAATCGATATTTTCTTTATAAATAGAGATATCTTTATCAGAGGCATCCTTAGCCATCACTTCAATCGCAGTTACGCCAGCCGTCGACGTAAATCGCGGCATAGTGTCCCCATAGATCACACTTTCATAGGTTTTATCGGCAACTTTGAGTGCAGTAACAGTGCTTCCAGCTGAAGCATTATAGAATTGCACATAGGTGGCATTTTGATCTGTGCCCTCTTCATTATTATCATCTGAGCCACATGCCGTTACCGCTAAACAGGCAACAGCCACCGCAGCGAATCCCTTTAGCTTACTTTTTATCATTGTTTCCCTCATTAGCAGACAAAAAATTCAGTTCAATCTACGCAGTTATACAATGACAACAATGGCAATTTCCACTAAAAACAAAAACAAATATTTTACAAACTCAAACACTTAACAAACATTTCAATAACACACTGAAAAGTGATACAAACCACACTTTTCAGGCCCTTAATTGATACAAATGCGGCTGCTGATACTTTTGCTCGCCTCTCAAAAATTCGCTCCAGTGGAAAATGGCTGATCTATCGAATACCTCTCTTTTAGGCTTATAGCGACTATGGATAAACTATCCTCAGACGGTACAAACCTTGTTCGACTAATGCGATTAGGTTACTCTCGCATCGCCAATTAAGCCTTTGGGATGGATAGGATTTGCAAGGGATTCTCAACTACTACAAACAATGTTTTCAACACGATAGTGCCGAAATCAATCTCTGGTCTAGCCACAAGCTTGCCGAGCAAGATCAGCTATTACTCCAACATGAAGACGAGTTAAGCAGTGGCTTCCTACCCCGCTTGCCAGTACCATTTGCTCCCGCCAGTGCATTACTAGCACGTAGCGCTTTGTATTTACGCGAAAAGGTATTATTGCACTGCTGTCTGTTTTTCTGCGGCACAGTCGACCTTAATGGCGAAAAACGTAAAGTCGTGACACCACTCCTTTATCGCGAATGCCAATTACAGGCTGACGGCGATAATCTCTACCTAGAGAGCAATAACACTCTAGCTGGCAGCGGACCATTCACTATCAATGAAGCTCTATTAGAAAAATTAGTCGTTGAAGGACATAGCCTAAGCCAAGATTTACGCGATAATCCAACGGATGTCAGTGGCTGGATATCTTGGCTGCGGGCGGGCCAAGCCGATGTCGATACCAGTCATTTATTGCATTTTCCCAAGCTGATCGATGAGGCTGAATTCACTAGCTTATGCCGTAAACGTGGGCAGTTTCTTGTCAGTCGAAGCCAAATCATTTTGGCAGAACGTTCGATCGCAAGTCGCGGCATTTTGCACGAACTCGACAAACTAATGACAGCGGCTGAACCATCAGCACCGCTTAAAGCGCTATTCGCAGAAACACAACAAACAACATCAATCAGCGCCAGTGAAGACACGCAAGAGGCTTATCTTCCTGGGCTGTTAAGCCGCGCGCAAATTCAGGCCTTAAAGATTGCGGCCAATCATACTTTGGGGCAGATCTCAGGCCCACCGGGAACAGGTAAGAGTTACACCATAGCTACAGTGGCGGCGGAGCAGGTATTAAGGGGCAAATCTGTCCTCATCGTCGCCCACACCGATGTTGCTGTTGATGTGATTGCCGATAAATTGCAACAACAATTCCAGCTAGGGAGCAGCCTTATTCGAGCAGGCTCGCCGCAGTTTATAAAAGTCCTTAAAAACCAGATTGATGAAATGCTCCATGGTCAGCACCCTGCATCAAATGAAGCCATCTCGGATAGATTGCTATTAAGTTCAAAACAACAACTTAATACCGTGACTCGTCAGCAAGTCAAAATGGAAGCGGGCTTTATACGTCATTGCCGCCATGCCATACGTCGCGGCCAAAAACTGGCGACCTTACAACAAGGACAATCCCGTTGGCGCTTAGGATTTTACAACTGGGCTTACCGTGCAGGTATAAAAAGGTTTGCCCAGCAATGGAATGAACTCGATAAATTAACGACACTGATAGCGCAAAAAGAAAGCTTAAGCCTCAAATACTTACAATTGGCCACTCACTATCGATTAAACCAATTACTCAAAAATAAGCGCAGTACGCTGGTGAGTTTTGCCAGTGCGTTACGCGCTCGCCAGTCCGCTAAGCAACTCGACGGTTTCTACAAGACGGATTTTGATGCCTTAAAACAAACCTTTCCCATTTGGTTATCTAGCCTTGCCAGCTTACATAAAGTGCTGCCCATGGAGCAGCAAATGTTTGATTTAGTGATTATTGATGAAGCCACCCAAGCCAATATTGCCGCATGTTTACCGGCCTTGCAGCGAGCAAAAGCGGCACTGGTGGTGGGAGATAGCAAACAACTGCGCCATTTCTCGTTTTTATCCCGCGCAAAACAAACTCAAATCCAGACCCAACTCGGACTCGCCCCAGATTGTCGCGGCCTAATGAGCTACCGTGATGCCAGTATGCTCGACTTAGCGTCACAATCCCTCGCGAGCCAATCCCAAGTGGTATTTTTAAATGAGCATTTTCGGAGTAAACCTGAGCTGATCCAATTTAGTAATCAGCAGTTTTATCAAGGTATGCTGAAGATTATGCAGCACAGACCCTGCACAAGTTCAGGGCACTTACACAGAGTCCAGGTTACTGGCAACCGTGATAGTAAGGGAATTAACGCCATAGAAGCGGAGGCATTAATTCAAAAGTTAGCTCAACTGATTGATGAACAAGAGAATGCATTAGTGCCTTCCAGCATTGGTGTACTCTCCTGTTTTCGCAATCAGACGGAGTATTTATCCCAGCAAATCCTCGCGCGCTTTAGCGCACAACAACTCGAGCGTCACCAATTACGGATTGCCACGCCCTTTGGTTTTCAAGGGGAAGAGCGCGATATTATGCTGCTGTCGTTTAGCATTACGGCCAACGACAGCCGCGCCGCCGTGTACTTAAATCGCGAAGATATGTTTAATGTCGCCATCACCCGCGCTAAACAGATGCAGTGGCTATTTTTATCGGTACAAGCACATGAGCTCCCCAACAATAATTTACTGGCAACTTACTTAGCATCGGCGGGCCAATTTCAAGCGGCGCACAATTATGTCGATGCCCTCGATAGCTTCGGCCAGTCAGTGGCACAGGCGATTGAAGCAAAAGGCATAACAGTCTGGCGCGCCTACCATATGGCAGGGCTAGAACTGGATATTTTATGTCGCTATGGTAACCAATATTTAGCAATAGATTTAATCGGTTACCCAGGACCTTGGGCGGACTTTTTCGATATTGAACTGTATAAACTCTTACAGCGCGCGGGGATTAAACTTATCCCCGTCAGCTATGGGCTATGGTGCCAACAGCGAGAACTTTGTATCCAACATATTTGTCAGCAATTGGGTATTCCCCAACAAAGTTAATACAGTAAATAACAGCCTTAATCATGCTGTTGGTAAATCGCTTTTATCTTGTTTCTTAGCCAAGTGATTTTGGGGTTATGGCTGTTTCTCTTATGCCAAATCAAGGTAAAAGGAATGGCGAGTTTATCAAGATATTCGCCACTTATCGGAATAGGACGACTCACTAAGTCAGGGTGTAATTGGCGAGCATATTGTTCACAATATTGTGGCGCAATTGCCATCATGCTGTGGTGAGGCTCTGCCGCGACAAACAGTGACTGCTCAAAACTGGCCAAGGTCAGCACAATATTACGGCTTAACCCAAGCTCAATAAGCACATCATCTAAGGCCCAAGTTTCGCTCTTTTCCCACAAGATATTGATATGCGAATATTTAAGAAAGGTGTCTATATTCCACTCTTCCTGTAAGGCGGGATGATCGCGGCGTAAATATACCTGAGGAAGATCGGTAAATAAAACCTCAAAATCGATAAAATAGGGTAATAAATCAAGGGATTCCTTGGAACGTGGATGACTTTCTCGGCCGGTAAACCCCATATCCGCTTCACCACGCACAATCGCTTCGAGTGAATCGTAATCCCAATTTCGTACCTTCACCTTTGCATCAGGGTATTGAGTATAAATGGCCTGAGTCAGCTCATTAAGCATGATAAGCAACAAAGGAGACTCAAGCATCAACTCGAAGGTGAGCCCTTTGGTCATCTCGTCACCGCGCTTAGCCATCAGTTGCTTACCCATTTGCAACCATTCGGATAACTCCTGCTCCATACCGTGAGCCAATGGCGTTAACTGAAATCCCTGCGGCGTTTTGACAAATAAGGGATCGTCAAACCAATCCCGTAATTTGGCCAGCGACTTACTCACAGTGGATGGCGTGACATTGAGCTTTTTGGCAGTCTTAGAGACACTCCGCTCCTGTAATAAAAGCTGCAAAATAAACAATAAGTTAAGATCAAGCCGACTCAGGGATTTGGTCATTAAGTACAATTTCCGGCAATTTAGGAACCGCTAAGATCAGTGTAATGCTCACCAGCGCACCGACAGCGAGGATCACTAATAATATATTAATCGCACTTACTTCGAGCAGACCCATCACCCAAATATATAAAGCTGAAGTACACACTTGGGCAATTCCCAGTAATGAGCTGGCAACTCCAGCCCGAGTAACAAATGGACTCAGCGCCTGACTCATGGTGACCCCAAATCCAATCGCAAAACCGGAACACACAAAACCAAAACTGAGCAGATTGAATAACTGACCCAGCCAGCCCAATTGGGTCAATATCAACACCAGTGCTGCGGCGGCAAATAATGTCTGAGAGAACAAAATTAATGATTTTTCTTTAAACAAGTTAAGTAAAAAGGGCGTCGAAAATGAGGCAACCATACTCACAAATGCTGTCATAGCCATAATGTTGGAATATTGTCCACGGTCAAACCCCATCTGCCCCATGATCAACATGGGAGAGACATTTACATAGCTTAAAATCGTGGTCACACCTAAAGTCGTTATCACCACGCGACTGAGAAAAAACCGCTGTTTAAAGGATTCTTTATACCCACCCTGCTCAACTGTGGTGTGAAGTTGCTGTTTAGGATAGGTTTCGCGCAATACAAAAATACACAGGGTTAAGACTATTAATCCCATCCCCGCCATAGTGTTAAATAGGCTAGGCCATGGGAATTTAAGCATAATTAAATGGCCTATCACAGGTGCAATCACTGGGATAATGCAAGTCACGCCATTGACCATAGAGAGCACTTTTGCTCGGCGCTTATCGTCTAATACATCACGCAAAATCGCAAAAGCCACAACATAGCAAGAACCCGCACCAATGCCTTGTGCAAAGCGTGCCATTAAAAAGAGATCACTGGTTTGCGCACTACCGGCAAAGTAAGAGGCAATAGCAAACAACAATGCGCCAAACAAGGTAATGGGTTTACGCCCAATCCTATCGGCTAAGCTCCCCGCAAACAGCATAGTGGTTGCCATTCCCGCAAGATACACAGAAAAAGCAATATGCAGCTGCGCCTCACTCGCCCCTAAATCCTGCGCAATTTGCGGCAAACCGACCAAGTACATATCTATCTCTGTCGGGTACAAAAGCACTAGACAAAAACTGCACAATAGATATCGAAACATATACCTCACCCCATTAGCCATCTCACACATAAGTTGCGCCTAGCCTAGTTTCACTCGCGCAGATCTGTGAGTGGCATTTTCGACAACAGGTATTTCCATTGACGACTTATGGGAGGACATAACACCACGAACGAGGAAGAAAAGTTGGTAACAAAACATAAGGAGGACAGGGGTAGAAAAATATCCCCAGCGGTTTGCGACCACAGGGGATATGTCGGTGAATGATCAGTCTACTATTCTATGAGCCCAACACTCATTGCTGAGGTTCTGGCGGTGCAGGCAGAACTTGGATCATTAAACTGCTATCGTCTTGCAGATATTGCTGCGCCAATTTATTAAGTTCTGCAACTGTCATCTGCTGCGCTAACGCTTGCCTTTGTTTAAAGGCAGCAAAACGACCAGGATGACTCTGGGCAGTTGAGGTGAGATCTAACCAAAAACCATTGGTTTGCGGCGCAGCTTGCATCCACTCAAGCACAGGTTGGCGGGCTCGATTAAGTAAGTCCTCACTGATCCCCGAAGGCGCTTTAACTTGCTTAACTGCGGCGGTGAAATACTCGGCAACCGTTGGCAACATGGCTTGAGTCGTCACGCTAAACAAACCTAAGTAACCATAACCGCTGGCATTGAAATCGTTATAAGAAAAGGCCGATGGCGAATAACTCGCACCCGCTTTCTCCCTCACGTTTTCCGTTAATAGAATGCTTAGCACTTGCTCCAGCAGACCCAATCCCGCGTGTTGACTCAAGTGAGTCATGTCCGTTGTAGGCCACACCATGGCAAGTGCCGCCATATCCAGTTGACCATAATGCGTTAATGTTTTCTGAACGGGCACTTTCGGAAACACAGGTACTATCGACTGCGCATTATCAATAGGGCTACGCTTAATGGCGCCAAGCGTTTCAGCCACAGCAGCAATGGCACTCGCTTCGTCAAAATCGCCCACAATAGCGAGTTCAATCGCCCCTTGCTCGACGGCCGAATGGAAACTCGGCGCTAATTCTCCAAAGTGACGTTTGAGAATTTCTTCAGGCTCACCATAACCATAGCGTTTATCACCATTATGGGAGATACGGGCAAACTGATTAGAAAACTCAGATTGTGGGTTGCTATGAATACTTTGTTGCTCGGCAATCACTTGTTCACGAAACAATTGTTCAGCCTGCTTATCCATACCCGGCTCAATTAAATAAGCCGTCATTAAGCCAAGCTGCGTGCGAAGCTCTGCGGCATTAGTGCTAATCTCGCCGCCAAAACTTTGCTCACGCAGGCCTAAGTTGATGGAAATATCTTGCCCAGCAAAAATATCCTGCAGACTGTCATAATCATGGGCCTTGAGCCCACCCTGCACAAACGCACTGTTAAACAGATAAGACAAACCATCCAACTCAGGGAATGGCACTTCACCAAAGCCAATGTTTAGGCTGACCAATGTGGTGCCTTTATTAAAGTTGGTAGGCTTAAGATTAAGGCGCACGCCATTGGCAAATTGCAGTTGGCGAATCCCCGTTTCCTTATCGCGACTGTCGGCCACTAACTTGCCTTGCTCACCAAACTGAGTATAAGCAAACTCATCAATCGCCTTGATTGATGGTGCGCTCACCGCTTGTTTACGACTTTTCTCGTAGCTGGCGATAAGCTGTTTTTCAGCATTTTCAATGGGCTTATTGCTGGTCAGATACAAATACGGCGTAGCGTTCCATGTTTGATTAAACACTTGGCTTAGCTTTTGTGGTGTCACTGTTGGCATTATTTTTTCAAAAAATGCGAGCTGCCAATCGGGTTCGACAGGGACGCGATTGCCCGCCACCGAATACACTAGACTCTCGGCAATATTCACACTGTGAATGGTACTGCTCCCCGCGACACTTAGCTGATATCCCTTATGCATACGTTTGATTTGCTGGTCAATTTCCTGCTGGCTAAAACCAAACTCTTTTGCTTGACGCAGGGTTTTCTCCAAGAGTGCGATTCCCTCTTGCCAGTTATTTTCCTGCGTACCTAGGCTCATTTGTGTGCCATAGGCAATATCAAACTGCGGCCCAACCTGCAGATTTACACCATATAAACCTTGGCTATGCAGTAATTGCGACTCCATACGGCGATACAAGATGCCATGGGCAAGCTCGAGCAACATTTCCTGCTCCCGCACAACAGGGCTATCGGTAATCGCTGAGATGGGTTTTAGCATGCCAAGGGAAACTGACGTTGACAGACTTTGATCAAAAAATGCCGCCGCATCGACACTTTGGCGCTCTGCGACAGCACCAATAGCTTGTTCCTTGGTTTTAGCGGCCAAAGGCGCGGCTTTCCAACTGGCAAACTGTTGTTTTATCTTTTGTTCTACCGCGGCCACCTCGATATCACCCACGACAATTAAAGTGGTGCGTGAGGGTGTATAAAAACGCTGATATAAAGACAGCAACGCCTCGCGATTGGCATTACTGATACTGTTCGCCTCCCCCACAGGGAAGCGCTTTGACAGCAATGTGTTTGGCATTAAAAACTGTAATTGGTTACGGTAATTCTCAAGATCCGCACCGCTACGTTCACGCAGCTCAGACAACACCACCGCTTTTTCACGTTCAATTAGCGCTGGGTCAAGTAATAGATTACTGCCAATTTCTCGCATTAAAAACAAAGCAGTATCGATTTTATCTTGGCTATTACTTGGCAGGTTGAATTGATAGACCGTCTGCTGAAACTCAGTCACAGCATTGGTATCGGCGCCAAAACTCAGGCCAAGGCGCTGCAATGTCGGCATCATCTCCCCCGCCGCCAATCCGGTCGAGCCATTAAAAGCCATGTGCTCAAGAAAGTGCACTAATCCTTGCTCGGTATCAGACTCGACCAAAGAGCCCACATCCACCCGCATCCGCACTATGACCGCCTGCTCCGGCGTCTTATTGCTCACCAATAAATAACGCATACCATTGGCAAGTTCACCGGTATGGATCCGCTCACTCATAGGCAAGCCTGTCGTTCCCATCCACAGCGGATCTTCACTCGCCTGCAGTGGCAACGCCATACTCAAAAGCGCCAGTAGTAACCACTGACGCACAAAACTAATTACCTTGAAATTGTTCATTAAAATTCGCACTTTGCCCCCAAAATCAAACAAGAAACCTAGGAAGCGCTCACCTATGTTTCAGATAAAATAAGCTTTCACTATAGTACCTAAAGCACTTTAAGTCACAAAATCAATACCTTATGCCGTACTAAAAATAGTTTATCGCCTTGATATATAGTCAGAATATGCCGAAAAATAATGAGATAGGAAGGAAGCTGAAACAGCTGTGGATTTAATGGTTACTGTGGAATGGTATGCATATATTAGCGAGATATTGAGTGTTTAATTAGCCAAGCCTTTTCGTCAATATAGTAATAGAGCAATATCTTGATTGAAAATCTGAGTTGAACCCTCACAATTTTGGCTTTAAAAATCACACCAAAGTTTAGATATTTCGGCTCATGGCCTCGTGAAAAAACAACTTCACAGGTAAGCCATTAATGACAAAATGCAAAAGCCCTACGAATATTCGCAGGGCTTTTGTTTTATCACGCAGCTGATTCTTAAAACTGTTGAAACCAACGTTGGATCTGCTGTGGATCTTTGCTTTGCGTTAACGACAGCATCAGTAAAATGCGGGCTTTTTGCGGGTTAAGATTACCTGCTGCGATAAAGCCATATTTAGCATCGTCTATCTCGGCATCAAGCGTGGTTGCGCCTGTGGGCACTCGGCTAGAGCGAACGACTAAGGTGCCTTTTTGACTCGCCTTAGCTAAGGTATCAAATATTGAGTGGTAAATATTACCATTACCTACACCGGCGCTGACTATGCCATCAAAACCCGCTTCAACCATAGCTTTAACAGGTAAATCGCTGGCATTAGCATAGTTGTAGACAATCCCTACCTGTGGCAACTTGTCGAGTTTGCTAACATCAAAAGGCGTTTGCCTTGTATGTTGACGCTCAGTTTTGCCCATGTACTCAATCTTGCTGTTATGGATAACGCCAAGCGGGCCAAAGTTAGGCGCGGCAAAAGTGTGTACACCTGTAGTGTTAGTCTTAGTCACATCGCGGGCATTCAATACGGTATCGTTCATCACCACTAACACGCCTCGACCTTTAGATTCGAGGTTAGCGGCGGTCGCGACTGCGTTATACAGATTCATCGGGCCATCGGCACTCATGGCAGTTGATGGACGCATTGCCCCAACCAGTACTACAGGCTTATCGCTCTTGATGGTGAGATTTAAAAAATACGCCGTTTCCTCTAAGGTATCAGTACCATGGGTGATGACGATACCGTCGACATCTTTATCAGCCAATAACAGATTGATGCGCTTGGCTAAGGCTAGCCAAACTTTATCGTTCATGTCCTGCGAACCGATTTTAACCAGTTGCTCACCTTGAATATCGGCAAGTTGTTTCATTTCAGGCACGGCCGCAATTAAGCTACTAATGCCCACTTCACCAGCCTGATAGTTAGACTCAGTAGCCGATTGGCCGACTCCCGCAATAGTGCCACCCGTGGCAATAATACGTACCTGTGGAAGCGCCTGCGCCGCGGAGGAAAGAAATAACCCTAAAGTGACCGAGAGCAAAAGCTTACGCATTGGAAAATTCATGCTTACATCCTTTGATTAATAATAAACGCCCACAGTGTGCACTATTGTCTAAGCCTCACTGTGATAGCTCTCACTAAAATGAAATAACAGATTTAGCGTTATCTAATTGATTATTTAAACTTTAAGGAAAGCACCATGCATTTATTATTGAGTAGATTTAACTAATCAATGATTATTCGCTATTGACGCAGTGACAATTAAATATCGTATGGTTTATTTAAATTTAAAAACACTTGAATAAATATGTCGCCGATTGGTTAACGAATAACAAATCTATAGCTAATTTGCATCAAAAAGTAATGGCTCACACTAGTGATCCGAGTTGAGAGACTTATCTAAGAAACAAAAGAAATACACTATTTCAAACAGTTAAGTGATCACCATCCTAATCCTGTTATTGCCAAAGCGTTAAGATCTACTTCGATAGTCAAGGAGACGATTCTCCTTCATGTTTTCGATGAGTTATTCTTGATGTGTTACGTATACTTATTGTACACATCCAGAACTCAATACTCGGAGATATATCTTACTATTAATTGGATTTAATAGGATCGAAATGAAAGATACTAATAGCGTACGGATCGAAGAAGATTTATTGGGCACGAAAGAAGTTTCCAATGAATTTTATTATGGCATACATACATTGCGTGCCATCGAAAACTTTAAGCTGAGTAATCAAAAAATTTCCGATGTACCTGAATTAGTCCGTGGCATGATGCTAACAAAAAAAGCCGCTGCCATGGCTAACAGTGAATTAGGCGCTGTAAGTCCTGAAATCGCTGACAAAATTATTGAAGCGTGCGATCTGATACTCACAACGGGTCGATTTGTTGATCAATTTCCGGTCGATGTTTATCAAGGAGGCGCAGGTACTTCGGTCAACATGAATACCAATGAGGTATTAGCCAACGTTGCACTGGAGATCATGGGGCTTGAAAAAGGCCGTTACGATGTCATCAACCCTAATGACCATGTCAATAAATGCCAATCGACTAACGATGCCTATCCAACAGGTTTCCGTATTGCGGTCATCAACAGTACCGATATTCTGTTAGATGCATTAACCGACCTTATCAGCGCTTTCGACACTAAAGCCACAGAGTTTAAAACCATCTTAAAAATGGGCCGCACTCAATTGCAAGATGCCGTGCCTATGACCTTAGGCCAAGAGTTTCATGCCTTTGCTGTTACATTGCGAGAAGAAATTAAGTCCATCAAGCGTTGCCAAGAGCTGTTGTTAGAAGTGAACTTAGGCGCAACCGCCATTGGTACAGGGCTAAATACGCCTGTCGGTTATTCTGCATTAGCCATTAAGTATCTGGCAGACATTACTGGCCGCGCCTATGTGCCAGCGGAAGATTTAATCGAAGCGACATCCGATTGTGGTGCCTACGTTATGCTGCACAGTGCAATTAAGCGTATGGCGATTAAAATGTCCAAGATTTGTAACGACCTACGCTTACTTTCATCGGGTCCACGTACAGGTCTGAAGGAGATTAATCTTCCTGAGCTGCAAGCGGGTTCCTCCATCATGCCAGCCAAGGTTAACCCTGTGATCCCTGAGGTCGTCAATCAGGTTGCCTTTAAGATTGTCGGCAACGATATCACTATCACTATGGCCGCCGAAGCAGGTCAATTACAGCTTAACGTAATGGAACCTGTGATTGGACAGGCAATGTTTGAGTCGCTCAGTTTGATGGGCAATGCCTGTATCTCCCTGCGTGAAAAATGCGTTGAAGGTATCACAGCCAATCCAGAGATCTGCATGGCCCATGTGATGAACTCTATCGGGATCGTGACCTACCTTAACCCAATCATCGGCCACCATGAAGGTGACATCATAGGCAAGATTTGCGCTCAAACGGGTAAAAATGTCCGTGAAGTGGTACTCGAACGCGGTTTGTTAACGGTTGAAGAACTCGATGACATTCTCTCGATTGAAAACCTGATGAATCCTAAGTACAAAGCAAAAAACACTAGCAAAGCCAAAGTGTAACTCAGTGGGGCTGGGGAGCCTTCCCCAGCCCACAACTCGATGATTCAAGAATAAGCCTGCGCAGAGTGAATATGCGTAGGCTATTGAAATTAAAAATAAAATAGAGTTAACACTATGATTATATTAGAGATAATTATCGTCCTCGGCGCTATTTACCTTGGTGCAAGGATGGGTAGCATGGGAGTCGGCTTCGCTGGCGGTGTCGGGGTACTGATACTGACCGCGGGGATGGGACTCAAACCGGGCAATATCCCGATTGACGTGATCCTCATCATTATGTCAGTTATCACCGCGATTGCGGCCATGCAAGTGTCTGGAGGGATGGATTATTTAGTCTCACTGGCAGAAAAATTATTACGTAAGCATCCAAAACAAATCACCTTTCTGGCCCCTGTCGTCACCTATTTCATGACACTTTTTGCGGGTACAGGCCACACAGCATTCTCCACCTTACCTGTTATTGCCGAAGTCGCAAAAGAGCAAGGCATTCGCCCCTCTCGTCCCTTATCTATTGCCGTTGTCGCATCTCAAGTCGCCATTACCGCCTCACCGATTTCAGCGGCTGTCGTGTTCTTCTCAGGTATCTTAGAGCCGTTTGGCGTAGATTATTTAGTACTGTTAGCCGTTTGTATTCCCTCAACTTTCCTCGCCTGCATGGTCGGAGCCGTTGTTGCCAACTTAATGGGTAAAGAATTGGCCGATGATCCTGTCTATCAAGAACGCTTAGCCAAAGGTTTAGTCAAAACACGCGGCACAACTCAAATCGAGATTAAAGCCGGCGCGAAGCGATCTGTGATGATTTTCTTACTGGCGATTGCGGCTGTCATGGCGTATGCCACTGCGATATCTGACAAAGTCGGTTTGATTGTTGACCCTGTATTGCCACGCGACGCCGCCATTATGGTGCTGATGCTCACGGCAGCTGCCGCTATTACGATTTTCTGTAAGTTAGACGCGAGCGAAATCTCTAATGCGGCCACCTTCAAGTCAGGCATGTCAGCCTGTGTCTGTGTATTAGGTGTGGCTTGGTTAGGCGATACCTTAGTGTCGAATCATATAGAGGAAATCAAAGATCTTGCCGGCACCTTACTGCAAAGTCAGCCTTGGTTATTATCGGTAACCTTATTCTTTGCCTCCATGCTGCTCTACTCCCAAGGCGCGACAACAAAAGCGCTGATGCCAGCAGCCTTGGCGATTGGCGTAAGTCCATTGACAGCCGTAGCCTCTTTCGCCGCCGTCAGCGCGCTGTTTGTATTACCGACTTACCCCACGCTACTGGCTGCGGTCGAGATGGATGATACCGGCTCGACACGGATTGGTAAGGCGGTATTTAACCATCCGTTCCTGGTCCCTGGCGTTGTGACGATTGCCACCAGTGTGGCATTAGCCTTCCTGTTTGGCGGCATGATGCTGTAGCTCAATTTGACCCTAAGTGCTCTCAGGGCTAATGCCTACAAATGGATTAACCCTCTTCTTTTAATCTGTATCTATAGACTTTGTTTTGGCGTGATGCAGGTACATTCACGCCATAGCAAATCGAGTAAGAGGTGAATTAATGTCAGCAAAAACGCGTGTTCCTACCGCCATTAACGGCGGACCATTTGGCCAAGCTTGGTCGGCTCAAGCAGACTGCTTACAAAGTGTGACTGGGCTTATATTAGGTATTTTCCTCTTATTTCATATGCATTTCGAGGCGAGCATTTTATTTGGTAAAGAAACCTTTTTTCACATGGTGCAATTCTTAGAAGGCAGTATGTTTAGCTCGACGGGTCATGGCTTCCCCATCGTGACCCAGATCATTTCAGTCATTATGCTGGTGATTGTTGCAGTACATGCCGCCACCGCACTACGTCGTTTTCCAGTGCAATTAGGCCAATGGCGAGCGATGCGTGGCTTTATGTCGACTATCAAGCATAGAGATACCCAAGCATGGTTCTGGCAGATGATCACCGGTTTCTTACTGTTTTTCTTAGTGTCAGCCCATCTTGCCACTATGATTTTAAACCCTGATATTGGCCCTCACCTTTCGGCCGAACGGGTTTACCACGATAACGCTTGGCTCTTATACGTGGTGTTTTTACCTATCGTGTTATTCCACGGCATCGTTGGTTTATACCGAGTGATATTAAAGTGGGGTGTGAGTAGTAACCGTCCACTTATCCGCACTATCGCGCAAGTATTGATCGTCTATTTATTGTGTTTAGGCACATTAAGCCTAGTGACCTATATCAATATTGGTATCGAATTAGTTTTGCCAGTACAACCGTTTATTCCTCAGTAATGGGCATGACGCTATCGGCGCACCTAGCCTATATAGCAAGACAAACAACATACGGATCCTCCTCTGATACATAGTTGCAGCGCATCTATGCCCGAGGAGCGCAATGATAAATCCATGAAATGTTATCTAAATTATTAGATAAGGATCTGATTTGAAAATCATTTATACAGACTCATTAGTCATTGGCGCAGGATTGGCAGGCCTCAGAGTCGCGATTGCCACCAAAGAGCGAGGCCTAGATACCTTAGTGCTATCGTTAATTCCCGCAAAACGTTCACATTCGGCCGCCGCACAGGGCGGAATGCAAGCCAGCCTAGGCAATACCGTTAAAGGCATGGGCGATAACGAAGACATTCACTTTCAAGACACAGTCAAAGGTTCTGACTGGGGCTGCGATCAAGATGTCGCACGCATGTTTGCCCACGTTGCACCGAAAGCGATCCGCGAACTCACCAACTGGGGCGTACCTTGGTCGAGAATATCTGCCGGCCCACGTGAAGTCATCATGAACGCACAAAGGGTAACGCTCAATGAGGCTGAAGAAGCTCACGGCCTGATCAATGCCCGCGATTTTGGTGGCACTAAAAAATGGCGTACTTGTTACACCGCCGACGGCACTGGCCACTCTTTACTGTATGCGGTCGATAACCAAGCTATCTCCATGGGCATTCCAGTACATGAACGGATTGAAGCCCTGTCGCTGATCCATGACGGTAAGCGTTGTCATGGAGTCATTGCCCGATGTTTAGTCACAGGTGAATTGCGCGCTTATGTCGCCAAATCCACCACCATCGCCACTGGCGGTTATGGCAAGATTTATGAAATATCGACCAATGCCACCATCTGCGAAGGCATAGGCCAAGCGTTAGCACTCGACACAGGTGTCGCCACCTTAGGCAATATGGAAGCGGTGCAGTTTCACCCCACCGCCATAGTGCCCGCGGGGATCCTCACCACTGAAGGATGTCGTGGTGATGGCGGTATTCTGCGTGATAAAGACGGTCATCGCTTTATGCCAGATTACGAGCCAGAGAAAAAAGAACTCGCTTCCCGCGATGTGGTTTCCCGCCGCATGACAGAGCACATGCGTAAAGGCAATGGAGTCGAAAGCCCTTACGGCCCGCATCTGTGGCTGGATATTACGCAGCTGGGCCGTGAGCATATCGAAACCAACCTGCGCGAAGTGAAAGAGATTTGTGATTATTTCCTCGGTATCGATCCGTGCAAAGATTGGATCCCCGTCAGGCCTACCCAGCATTATTCCATGGGCGGCGTGCGCACCAATGCCACAGGTGAGAGTCCACAACTCAAAGGACTGTTCAGTGTCGGAGAAGCGGCCTGTTGGGACATGCATGGTTTTAACCGTTTAGGCGGTAATTCGGTGGCAGAAACTGTGGTTGGCGGCATGATCATCGGCAAATATGTGGCTGATTTTTGTGAGAATAACGACTTAGAAATTGATACTGCGCTGACTCAAAAATTCATTGATAAATTGCAGCAAGAAATCGATGGACTGGTCGAAGGCAACGGCACAGAAAACCCCTTCCAAATAAAGAAAGAAATGCAACGCATCATGATGAACTACGTCGGGATCTTCCGTAATGGACCCGAGTTAGATAAAGCCATTAAAGGCTTGAAAGACTTACTGCTGCGGGCAAAAAATCTTGGCCTTAAATGTAAAAAACGTCACGCTAATCCTGAGTTAGTCGAAGCGCTGCGCGTCACCCGTATGTTGAAAGTGGCCCTAACCGTCGCCTGTGGCGCAGAGGCTCGCACTGAAAGCCGCGGCGCCCATTCACGGGAAGATTACCCACAACGCAATGATAAAGATTGGCTCAACCGCACGCTGGCAACTTGGCCTGATGCCGAATCACTGGAACCAGTACTGCGTTATGAAGCTTTAGATGTGATGAAAATGGAGCTACCACCGGGATACCGGGGCTACGGTAACGACAATACTATCGCCCATCCAGATACCGAAAAACGCGTACAAGAAATCAATCAAGTGCTCGCGAGCTTAGGTAATGACCCCGATAGAGACACACTGCAGCGAGCCCTGATGCCATACGAGCTGCCAAGCCACCTGCAGGCTCCTAATGAACGCCTCAGCGATACCTTAGCGATCACTCCAGCCCAACCGGTAGGAAACAAACCACTATGAGCCGTCAAATCAGCTTTAATATCTTTCGCTACGATCCGCAAGATGGCCAAGACAAGCCAAAGATGGAACGTTATCAGTTGACTGAAACACCGGGCATGACAGTATTTATCGCCTTAAATCAACTACGTGAGCTACAAGACCCTTCATTGCAGTTCGACTTTGTCTGCCGCGCGGGCATCTGTGGCAGTTGCGCCATGGTGATCAATGGTTTCCCCACGCTTGCCTGTCGCACGTTAACGGCAAATTATCCCAATGGTGAAATCACCCTCATGCCGCTACCTGGCTTCGAGCTGATTGGCGACTTATCGGTGAACACGGGTAAATTTATGCGTGAATTAGCCGAACGCTTAAAACTGTGGCTGCACCCTAGACCCGATGATCAGGACATTCATCGGCTCGAAAATCCAATGGCACCCGAAGAAGCCGCACGGATCTATGAGCTAGAACGCTGCGTCGAATGTGGCGTTTGCGTGTCGGCCTGCGCCACCAAACAAATGCGTGATACCTTTGTCGGCGCGGTTGGCATGATGAAAATTGCCCGCTTCGAAATGGATAGCAGAGACAGCCGCAGCGCGGATGATTTCTACCATGTGATTGGCAATCAAGATGGCGTCTTCGGTTGTATGACGTTACTCGGCTGCCAAGATAACTGCCCCAAAGATTTGCCGCACATGCAGCAAATCGCTTACCTGCGCCGCAAAATGGCCGCGACCATACTCTAATCCTCCCTCTAACGTCCCGCTGTTTTGGCGGGATGGATAGGATTGCACCTTTCCAAAACCAGCTGACAGCTTTTATCTGTCAGCTGCTGAGTTACGAAGCCTAATTTTCTTAGTTAGGCGCCTCCCCAGCACTATCACAAGTGCAGATCCTTACTACTAGCGATACAGCTCAATCGGCAACAAAATCCATTAGCGTAACGCGAGTAGTTGTTATGTAAGGAAACATAAATGAAACCGTCTAAACTCACATCAGCCATACTTGTGCTGAGCTTTGCCACACCTATCTTTGCCGTTCAAGCCAATAATACAGCAGAAACCAATGACGAATTACGCACTGAGTTACAACAAATTCAGCAGAGACTCGCCATGCTCGAAGCTCAAGAAAATGAGCCATCAGTGCCATCGGATACCCAGTTTAATTTTTATGGTTCTTTACGCCCAACCTTCGGCCTGACCCACACTAACTCGGACGATGTGTGGGATGTAGGCGATGCGAACTCGCGAATTGGCTTTGCCGCAGAGCACCAACTCGGTAATGGCTTAGTCGGTTTTGCGAAAGGGGAATTTAAGGTCGATATCAAAGATGACGGTGACTTTGGCGATGCACGTAAAGCCTATGTCGGATTAAAGGGATTTTTTGGTAGCGTTGCCATAGGTAAACAAGCCGTCACGCAGGAAATGATTTCCGATCCCGTTGATATCTTTAACCGCTCAGGAACGCCTCTGGCCTATGACAGTGCGAGCCCATTCAGGCTCAATAATCTCGTGACCTATCGTAAAGAGTTTGGCGACCTGTTATTTTCGGCCGATGCGCAATTCGACGGCAATAAAGGCAGTGGCGGCAGTGACTTCGTTAACACGGGTATCCGTTATAAAACCGACTTCATCTACATTGCCGCGGCTTTTTATAATAAAGAGTTAGAGGACAACAAGGATGAAAATACATTCGGTGTAACCCTAGCGAAAAATTTCAATTCTCTGTTCCTCGCCGCAGCCTACCAAAACATTGAAAAAGACAGCGTCGATGGCACCACATTGGATGGTTCAACACTGGATGTAGTTGCAAGCTATCCCATCACTGACAGCTATAAAATCAAGCTAGGCGTGTCCAGATATGACGATGGCGACAATGACATCACCTCCGCGAAATACAATGCCTATAACACTACGCTGGAATGGCATAAAACACCGAAATTCAGCACCTTCATCGAATATCAAAAAACAGATTTTGAATACCGCGAAACCAATGACCAGATCATGCTAGGCATGCGTTATAACTTCGATTATACGTTCTAAGTTTCTATCTCAAACGTATCGTTATGTGAGCAAGCGAGGTGAAAGATTTAGCAACCTCGCCCACGACCTCAAAGCACAAAACTTAAAAGCATAAAGACAAGAAACAACAAAGCCACGACTCGCGTGGCTTTGCTTATTTAAGACGATACCGTCTTTATGCTTCGATACGTTCCAAATTAGAAGGGAATATCGTCATCCCAGCCATCATCCAAATCTGGAGTGAAGTTTTGCTGTGGTTGTGGCGCTGGACGCTGTGCTGGTGCTGCAGGCGCTTGATAAGCTGGCGCTGGAGCGGCTTGTTGCTTAGGCGCATAACCACCTTGTTGTGGTTGTTGAGCCTGTGGCTGACCATAACCTTGCTGCTGGGCAGGAGCTGGCGGAGCATATTGTTGCTGAGCTGGCGCTTGGTAAGCAGGTGCAGCTTGAGGCGCTGGCGCATATTGATTTTGCGCAGGCGCGGCTTGTTGTGGTGCAGATTGATAACCTGCGTTTTGTGGCATGCCGCCCATTGGCGCGCCTTGTGCTTGTCCACCTTGACCACGGCTACCTAGCATTTGCATGCTACCGCTTTGGTCGATAACCACTTCAGTGCTGTAGCGGTCTTGACCACTTTGGTCTTTCCACTTACGAGTTTGCAGTTTACCTTCAAGGTAAACCTGTGAACCTTTACGCAGGTATTCACCGGTAATTTCAGCTAATTTGCCGAACAGAACCACACGGTGCCATTCAGTACGCTCTTGCTGTTGACCCTGTTGGTCTTTCCACGATTCGCTAGTCGCTACTGTGATGTTTGCGACTGCATTACCGTTTGGCATATAACGCACTTCTGGATCTTGTCCCAAATTGCCAACCAAAATTACCTTGTTAACACCACGACTGGCCATTGAAATCTCCTGCGATTCTTTAAATAATCTATTAATTCAGTATGTTGTTTATCTTTATTGCCATAGAGGAAAATCAGCTTCCCCAAATACCACACGGCAGACCAGATATTATTGAGCAGAGCCTAACACAGCTCGTGCTTCTCTTAAATCGAAATGCTCGTCTACCTTGAGATAAGCCACTTTCTCGTCCAGCACGACTATGGCTTCAACAACGCCCATTAATTGGGATAACTGGGTTGCCATATCGCGCGCTTGCGCCTTGTCTTTCACTTCAGCTTCTAAGGTGTAACTCTTTAACAACACAGGATTTTGCATGCCTAATGTCAGGAATAACCAAATAGACATTAAGATCACGGCAACAACAAATACCCCGACTGCGCCCACGAGCTGGAAAGCACCGCCACCGAGCATACCACCACAAAAAGCCCCTAAAAACTGGCTAGTTGAATACACGCCCATAGCCGAACCTTTTTCGCCGACGGGGCAAAATTTGGCAATCAAACTTGGCAGTGAGGCTTCTAAATAGTTAAACCCTGTAAAGAAGAGCACCACGGCAAAACTCAATACCCAGAGATTGCTCGCAAATGCGGCCATCGCCAGCAATGCCACTATCATGATCACGAGGGCAATTTGGAACATCGCCTTAGTATTTTTGCGTTTAACCCCTATGATGATTAACGGCACCATCAAAATAAATGCGCCCACAAAAGCGGGGAAATACAGCATCCAATGTTTTTCTTTCACTAGACCCGCATCCACCAGATCCAGCGGTAGTGCCACAAATACTGCGGTGAGCACTAAATGCAGGATAAAAATCCCAGCGTTAAGCCTAAATAATTGCGGCTCGAGGAACATACGTTTGAGCTTAGCGGGCGTTGCTAAAGTGTCTCCCTTCGGCGCCTGAGTGATGGGATTAGGCACTAAAAACTGGATCAACAGCATACCGACAATAGCAAATACCGCCGTTAACCAAAACAATCCAGTCAACCCAAGATGTTGCGCGACTATCGGCCCCATTAGCAAAGACAGGGCAAAAGACAACCCGATACACATGCCAATAATCGCCATCACCTTAGTGCGCTGCTCGTCGCGGGTTAAATCCGCGGCAAGCGCCAGCACGGCAGCGGCAATCGCACCCATACCCTGTACAGCTCGACCAAAGACAACGCCATAAATCGTATCTGCGTTAGCAGCGATAACACTACCAATAGCAAACAACACTAAGCCACCGAGAATAATCGGCTTGCGACCATATTTGTCAGATAAAATCCCCATGGGGATTTGCAGCACGGCTTGAGTCAGGCCATAGGCGCCGATAGCAATACCCACCCACAGAGGCGAAAAGCCTTCGAGATGCTGACCATAAAGTGCAAAGACGGGCATGATCATAAACAAGCCCATCATGCGCAAACCAAATACACTGGCTAAAGAAAACGCGACTTTTTTCTCAGTACCCGAAAGTCCGTTGTTACCCATGATTTTGCCCTGGATTGAAGTCTTTTAAGGGGCGCATGTTACCACACCCAAAAGGATTTGCTCAAAAGGAAATAGTGGCCTAAACCACTGACTATACACTTAGCTTTTATCCCGTTTATCACGGACCTATATGACTGTGTCTGAGTTAACATCTTTATTTTTAACGCTCAGGCACAGGGGAATGAGTCTAACATAGTGTTCACAATTGTCCTGTGAGTCAGTGCGCAACAACAGTATTAATCTTAGTTAATCCATTCCATCCACAACATCCCGCAAAGCAGGCCGACTTAAAGCCAGTGCCAGCCCTAAGATTGGTGCAGATCACAGAATCAACTAAACTCAGCGGCGGAACTGTGCGATACTTGTGCTCATTTTTTTAAGCATATGGCATTAGAGCGATAGATGGATAAGATTGAAATACGCGGCGCACGCACCCACAATCTCAAGAATATCAACCTGACTATCCCAAGGGATAAACTGATTGTCATCACGGGCTTATCGGGATCTGGCAAATCCTCCCTCGCTTTCGATACTTTATATGCCGAGGGCCAGCGACGTTATGTCGAGTCCCTATCTGCCTATGCTCGCCAATTTTTGAGTTTAATGGAAAAACCCGATGTGGACCATATCGAAGGCTTAAGCCCGGCGATATCCATAGAGCAAAAATCCACCTCCCATAACCCACGTTCGACCGTGGGCACGATTACCGAAATTTATGATTACCTGCGCTTGATGTTTGCCCGCGTGGGTGAGCCGCGTTGTCCGACACATAATCAACCCTTGGCGGCACAAACCGTCAGCCAAATGGTCGATAAAGTGTTAGAAATGCCTCAAGACAGCCGCTTGATGCTGCTTGCACCTGTGGTCAACGCCCGTAAGGGTGAACACGTTAAATTGCTCGAAGGTCTATCGGCGCAGGGTTATATCCGCGCGCGTATCGACGGTGAAGTGTGTGACTTAACCGATCCGCCAACCTTAGATTTACACGTTAAACACACGATTGAAGTGGTCGTCGACCGTTTTAAAGTGCGTGACGATATCAAGCAACGCTTAGCGGAATCCTTCGAAACTGCGCTGGAACTCTCCGGCGGCATAGCGACCGTTGCTAGCATGGAAGACGACACTGGTACTGGTAAAGCAAAAGGCGAAGAACTGATCTTCTCGGCCAACTTCGCCTGCCCGCACTGCGGTTATTCGATGGCGGAATTAGAGCCAAGGATCTTCTCCTTTAACAATCCCGCTGGCGCGTGCCAAACCTGTGATGGTTTAGGGGTACAACAATTTTTCGATCCTGAGCGAGTGATCACCAATACCGAGCTTTCACTGGCGGGCGGTGCGATTCGCGGCTGGGATAGACGCAACTTCTATTACTTCCAAATGCTCAGCTCACTCGCCGAACACTATAAGTTCGATGTCGAAGTGCCCTACGAGCAGCTTAGCGAAAAAGTCCGCAAAATCGTACTTTACGGCTCAGGTAAAGAAAGTATTGCCTTTAAATACATTAATGACCGCGGTGATGTGGTGGTGCGTAATCACCCCTTCGAAGGCATTCTAAACAACATGGACAGGCGCTATCGCGAAACCGAAAGTAACTCGGTACGTGACGAATTAGCCAAGTTTATCAATACCCAAGCTTGTCAAAGCTGTGGTGGTTCGCGCTTACGCGAAGAAGCACGTAACGTGTTTTTAGGTGATATCAACCTGCCACAACTCACCACTTGGTCGATTGGCGAAGCCTTGGACTACTTCGAGAAAGTCGAATTTAGCGGCCAAAAGGCGCAGATTGCCGAGAAGATTTTAAAAGAAATCCGCGATCGCTTAGGCTTCCTCGTCAACGTGGGCCTCAATTATTTGAGCCTATCGCGCTCGGCAGAAACCCTCTCCGGTGGTGAAGCCCAACGTATTCGACTCGCCAGCCAAATCGGTGCAGGGCTCGTCGGCGTGATGTATGTGCTCGACGAACCCTCAATTGGTCTGCATCAAAGGGATAACGAGCGTCTGCTGCAAACCCTGATCCATCTGCGGGATTTGGGCAACACTGTGATTGTGGTTGAGCATGACGAAGATGCGATCCGTATGGCGGATCACGTGATCGATATTGGTCCTGGCGCAGGTGTACACGGCGGCGAAGTCATTTGTGACGGTCCGATTGAGAAGATCATCGCCTGTGAAGAATCGGTCACTGGCCAGTATATTTCCGGTAAGCGCAGCATTCATATCGATACGCCGCGCATTCCCTTCGACAAAAACCAAGTCATTCAATTGTTTGGCGCACGCGGCAACAACTTGCGCAATGTGGATTTAACCATTCCCATTGGCCTCTTCACTTGTGTAACAGGCGTATCGGGTTCGGGTAAATCGACCTTAATCAACGATACCTTCTTCAAGATCGCCCATAGAATGCTCAACGGGGCGACAGTGGATGAGCCTTCACCCTATGATCGTATCGAAGGGATGGAACTGTGCGACAAAGTGGTCGATATCGACCAAAGCCCGATTGGCCGCACACCGCGCTCAAATCCGGCCACTTATACGGGCATCTTTACCCCAATTCGCGAGATTTTTGCCGGAACCCAAGAGTCACGCACTCGCGGTTATCAAGTCGGCCGTTTCTCCTTTAACGTAAAAGGTGGACGCTGCGAGGCCTGCCAAGGCGATGGCTTGATCAAGGTCGAAATGCACTTCCTACCCGATGTATATGTGCCCTGTGATTCTTGTAAAGGTAAGCGCTACAACCGCGAAACCTTAGAAGTACGCTATAAAGGCAAGAATATTCACGAAGTACTACAGATGACAGTGGAAGATGCGCGTCAGTTCTTCGATGCCGTACCTGCCATTGCCCGTAAGCTACAAACCTTGATGGATGTAGGTTTGTCCTATGTGCGTCTCGGCCAAAGTGCGACCACACTGTCGGGCGGTGAAGCCCAAAGGGTGAAACTTGCCAAAGAGCTGTCTAAGCGGGACACGGGCCAAACCTTGTATATCTTGGATGAACCGACCACGGGTTTACATTTTGCCGATATTCAATTGCTGCTCGACGTGTTGCATCGTCTCAAATCCCACGGCAACACGATTGTGGTGATTGAGCATAATCTGGATGTGATCAAAACCGCAGACTGGATTATCGACTTAGGCCCAGAAGGTGGCGGTGGTGGCGGTATGATTTTAGCTACAGGCACGCCGGAAGAAGTCGCCGAGCATCCAACCTCCCACACGGCACGCTTCTTAAAGCCACTGCTAAAACGGGATATAGAGCTAGCAAAGGCCAATAAAGCTAAGGCTTAACATTCGGCTCACGCAGCCGTTGGTCTGAATAATAGAAGCGCAGTCGCCCTAAGCACTGCGCTTTTTTTCGCTCAGCAATCCAATATGCTTAAGCTATCGCATACATATAGATCTCATTGAATTAGAATCGGATTTAGGCAAAGATGATATTCATCTTCTGGCGAAGACTTCAGCGATAAGGAATGTCCATGCGTGATAGCACTCAGTCCCCAGTGACTCACCTTATATTACCGAGGCAATATCAATCACTTTTAAGTAAAAACCTAAGCGACATAAACCTCAGTGACGTAAACCTAAGCGCATCGACTCTATTCAACCACAATCGCATCGGTCAGCTGCTCGCCAAGTTCAAGATCACGCACCTTATAAGACATCAATCCCAAAGACTTGGCTTATTAGCACTGGCCTGCGTTGTTGCAACGACCCTCACTGGCTGCGTTAACTCAGCCGAAACCTGTGCACGCACTGAGCTAAAACTCACTTGGGCCGAGCCCACAGAGTTACAAGCGGCAGTCACAAGATTAAGCTCAGATGAATTTGAAGGCCGCAAAACCCAAACCCAAGGTGCGGCAAAAAGTCGTGACTATATAAAGCAGCAATTTCAGGGGCTAGGTTTACAGCCTTGGGGAGCGGACTTTATCGTACCCTTTGAATATCAAACCTTCTTCACCCAAGAAACCGGCGCCAACGTGGTCGCCACCGCGATGGCGGCAGAACCGACGAATCGATGGCGCATTATCGTCGCCCACTATGATCACTTAGGCATGAGCGGCAGTAAGATTTACCACGGCGCCGATGATAACGCCTCGGGCGTCGCCGCTATGCTCGCCATTGCCAAACATTGGCAACAGCAATTTGCCCTACAACCCAATATCTTGCCTAAGGTAAACCTGATGTTTGTGGCAACCGATGCCGAAGAACCTGGGCTCTATGGCAGTATCGCCTTGGTAGAGCAACTCAAAACCCGCCTGCCAGAAGCGACTTTTGAGCTGATGTTGAATTTAGATATGGTGAGTCACCCCGGCAGGCCCTATGCGATTTACCTAGAAGGCAGTCGAAACTTCACTCAGTTCAATCAATTTAAACCCCTACTGAATCAGCAGAACCGACTTTGCATTAAACTCACTCACCCTAAACCCGTTGGTCGAAGCATACAAAGTACCGATTGGCTGCGGGCGTCGGATCACTACCCCTTCCACAAAGCGAATATCCCTTGGCTGTATTTTGGTGTGCCGACCCATCCCCAATATCACACACCAGAGGATACCGTCGCGACAATCGACATCACTTTTCTTGCGGCAGTGACAGAGTCAGCATTCGAGTTACTTCAATTAAATGTTGAATATTTAAAGAATTAATGGGAAGTGGCGCGTTTCTTGCTCAGTTTTAGCGAAAAAAATGCAGAAAACAGGTTAAATAGTGTGACTCTGATTGGTAAAGTGGCCGCCATGCTGCTATAATCCGTCGTTCGCGGGAAATCGACACGGGGTTGATTTTCTGTCTGTGAAACTTTAGCGCCATTTCGCGCGCGCATCCACAAGGCTACAACCCAATGTCATCCGATGAAAGAACTTTCCGTGAACTCGGCCTATCCGAGAATTTGTTGCGTGCTCTTGACGAGCTAGGTTATGAAAAACCAACGCCAATCCAATCAGCCAGTATCGATCCACTTATGGCTGGCAAAGATATTTTAGGTCAAGCGCAAACAGGTACAGGTAAAACTGGCGCCTTCGCGTTACCACTATTAAACAAAGTTACCAGCCAAACTACACCGCAAATTTTAGTCTTAGCACCAACACGTGAATTAGCCGTGCAGGTTGCTGAAGCATTCAGTAGCTATGCAAAATTTATGAAGAATTTCCACGTTCTTCCAATTTACGGCGGCCAAAGCATGCAACAACAGTTGAATGCCCTGAAACGCGGCCCACAAGTTATCGTTGGTACGCCAGGTCGTGTTATGGACCATATGCGTCGCGGCACCTTGAAACTCGATTCATTACAAGCCTTAGTGCTCGATGAAGCCGATGAAATGTTAAAAATGGGCTTCATCGATGATATCGAATGGATCCTTGAGCACACGCCAAGCGAACGCCAACTGGCGTTATTCTCTGCCACTATGCCAGAGCAAATTAAGCGTGTTGCTAACCAGCACTTACGTAATCCTGTACATGTTCGGATCGAATCAAGCCAAACTACGGTTGAGTCAATCGAACAGCGTTTCGTACAAGTATCACAACACAACAAACTTGAAGCCTTAGTACGTGTATTAGAAGTTGAAAACACTGAAGGTGTAATCATATTCGTACGTACTCGTAACTCATGTGTTGAGTTAGCTGAAAAGTTAGAAGCCCGCGGTTATGCTTCATCACCACTACACGGTGACATGAACCAGCAAGCCCGTGAGCGTGCCGTTGACCAACTGAAACGTGGCAAGTTAGACATTCTGATCGCGACTGACGTTGCGGCCCGTGGTCTTGACGTTGAGCGTATCGGTCACGTTGTGAACTACGATATTCCGTATGATGCCGAAGCTTATGTACACCGTATTGGCCGTACAGGCCGTGCTGGCCGTACTGGTATGGCGATCCTGTTTGTAACGAGCCGTGAAATGCGCATGCTGCGCACTATCGAACGTTCAACTAACAGCCGCATTTCACCAATGAAAATCCCAAGCCCAGAGACAGTTGCAGAACGTCGTCTGTCTCGCTTAGGTGAGCAATTGGCTGAAACAATCAACGGCGATTTAGATTTCATGAAAGAAGCTGTTGCTCAATTATGCCAACAGTTAGAAGTCGATACCGATCTGCTAGCCGCTGCATTATTACAGCAAGTTCAGCAAGAACGTCCTTTGCAATTGCCAGCCATTCAAGAACGTGTTCGTGATGAACGCAGTGAGCGCACTGAACGTAGCGACCGCGGAAGTGATCGTAATGACCGTGGTGGTGAGCGTGGTGAACGCAGAAGTCGCGAACCGCGTCCAATGCCAGCAAGCTTAGGCTCAGCTGAAGCGTTGAAAGACAACCCAGATTTGAAAATGTGCCGTTACGTGATCGACGTAGGTCGTGAGAATGGTGTAGGTGTGGGTAACATCGTTGGCGCTATCGCAAACGAAGCTAACATCGACAGCCGTTACATTGGCGCAATCCAACTTTACGATGCAGTGACCACTGTTGACCTGCCAGACGGCATGCCAAAAGACGTGTTACAGCATCTACGTAAAGTACGTGTTTGTGGCAAGCCATTGAACATCCGCGAAGCTGGCGATCAAGTATTTGTTGATTCAGGCCGCAGTGCTCGTTCAGACCGTCCTGCTGGTGACCGTAAACCACGTGGCGATCGTCCAACAGGTGACCGCCCAGCGGGTGATCGTAAGCCTCGCGCTGCGTCTACTGGTGATAAGCCATTTGCTGACCGCAAACCTCGTGCAGACAAACCTGCCGGTGAGCGTAAGCCACGTAAACCACGTGAAGACTAATCTAGCTTAAGCTAGAGACTAAAAAAGGAGCCTAGGCTCCTTTTTTGTTGTCTTGATTTTGTCTTAGTTTGCCTTTAGCAAAGATAAAGCTTAGTGTCTAATCTCCAAAGAGTTTAATGGTATAAGTAATCGACTCCCATGAAAAAAGCCCTTACCGCTGGACTATTATCCGCCTTCGTCGCCCCCGGCAGCGGCCATTTCTATCTGCAACATAAACGCAGCGCCCTAGTGTTTTTTGTGCTGGCAATACTGAGTCTTGGCCTGATGCTGCAACAAGTCATGCAAGTAGCACAGCTTATCTCACTTGATATTCAAACTGGTGTTTTACCGCTAGATATAGGCGTGATTACAGCCGAAGTGACCAAGCAAACCACGGCAACCATTCGTGATGGTGCGGACAAGCTGATGTATGGATTTATCCTCTGCTGGCTAATTGCCTTATTAGATAGCGTGCGCTTGGGACTGAAACAAGATAAGCAAGATGCAGTCACGGCCCCAAAAAATGCCTAGTCGCCAACTGTCCATGCTTCAATAAAGCTATGGTAGCAAGTAACGAGCATATCAGCGTTGTGGGCATAATCGGGAATAGTTTCAGGACAATAGAGGGCACAGTGACTACCAGCATTGCGCGCAGTTTGCAGATCAAACAGATAATCGCCCACATACAAGATATCTGCGGGCGCGAGTTGCCACTGCTGGCAAATAAGATGAATACCTTCGGGATGCGGTTTAGGCTCAGCATCATAGCGCGTTAATACCAGTGCGATATCTATGCCGAGTTTATCGATAGTGATTTGCGCCGCTTCTGGCATATTGCGAGTCAAAATAGCCAAGGGCAGTGACTTGGCCCGTAGGCATTCGATAAGCTCCCTCGCGCCATCAATCCAACTGGCCTTGAGTGAACTTTGTCTTTCGTACTCATGGACGATTTCCAGCGCCTGAGCCCGTTCTTCATCAGTACTAAGACTCTCTACATGGGCCAAGATATCTGTACCAGAATGAATCCCCAACTCCCGCCGCAGCCCTGCAAAATCAGGATTAGAATGCGCTAAGGTGCCGTCGAGATCGAAGATGACACCACGGATATCCTGAAGTTTTAACTCGCTGAGTCTAGTGATCACTGGCCTTTCCCATGGATAAAATGTATGCGTTAGACAGCCTGCAAACGCTTCGCCTGACGATTACGGTACATAGGCAGCAATTGCACCACCATCACAGACACAATAATCACGCCAATCCCCAGCAGAGATAAACCATCTAATTCATCAGCGCGGAATACTTCTGGCCACCAGCCAAGGCTCACCACTAACGCCGTGGCACTAAAGCTAAATACTGGCGTTAGGGCCAACATGGCACTGACCTGCGCCGTCGGCCAGTACTTCATCGACTGGCCAAAACAGCCATAGGCGATCAAGGTATTGGCGGCGCAAAACAGTGCTATCTGCCAATCGAAGCTGTCCATACGGACAAACTGACTAAAGTCGCTAAAGGGAGCCATTACGAAAATACCTAAGCCATAGATCACTAAGAGCACGTTCGCGGGCGACAAACGATTCAGTAAGGATTTTTGCAATAAGGCATAGCTAGTCCACGACAGTGCTGAGAACTGGATGATCATCACCCCAATCCAAACCTGATGATGATTAGCCCCAGAAAAATTTAAATTAGGATGGAAAAACATCAACATACCTAAAGCTAAGGTTGCAAAACAGCTGAGTTGCACTGCATTAAGCCGTTCCTTAAAAAACAACACACCACCAAACGCGAGGAAAAAGGGTGAAGTCTGGAAATTAAGTTGGGCGGCGCCGGGTGCGAGGTAATCGAGTGAGTAAACAAAAGACACATAATTGAGCATCAAGAAGATGCCAGCAAGCACTAACCTTAACCAAACTTTGGCATCGAGTGCTGCAAATTGCTTAAGACTACCTGCACTCCATTGGATCACTATGCTGACTAAAAGCGCGACCAGAAAACGAAACCAAGTAAGAGTTACGGGATCAATAAAGGCCGCAGAGAGCTTTAATGCTATCGGTAACATGCCCCAAAATAAAACCGCAACTGAGATGAACAGGAGCCCAAGCTGAGCATGATTATTTGCCTGAGGGGCGTTATGGCTAAGGTTCACGGAGGAGTCCAGTAGAAACCGCAAAATGGACAGCCATTCTGGCACTGAGCCAGCACAATATCTAGCGGATCATCATGGAAACATTCGCGTTAGATTGGATACTTTAGCTGACACTTATATGAGGCAAGTTTCAGCATCTTACGATAACTGAATATTGGCCGCACTCTTGATTCAACGGCAGCAGATTTACCCCGAAAGCCAACATTGGCATTTCCCGCATTGCCAATAACCGAGTATATTTGGCCCATAAAAATGGCTTCTGCCACACTCTCTCTAGGCCACTTCTTTTTAAGCTAACGCTTTAAATAGGAAAGTTAATGTTATCTACCGCCACGATCGAACAAGTTAAAACACATATTAATACCGCAGCCAAAGAATTAGCCGAGCGCCGCGCAGCAGGCACGAGCGGCGATTTACTGATCCCAGAACTAAGGCCAACCAGCTTCGAACAGGCCTTCGCTATTCAACAAGCCGTAGCAGAAATATTTAAGGCAAGCGATAACAATCCTATCGCGGCGTGGAAATGCCTATTACCCACGGCGGAAAAAACCGTCGTAGCGCCTATTTATCAAGATGATGTGTATCAACAATCGACCACTTGCCCACTCTATCCATCGACTAAAGGCCTGGCCCGAGTCGAACCCGAACTCGCCTTCGAGATTGCTCGCGATTTACCGCCAAGAAGCACGCCTTATACAGAGGCTGAAATCGACGAGGCCTTAGGTAACATTCGTTTAGCGCTAGAATTGATCAAAAGCCGCTACCACACACCCAGTGAAGCGACGCATTTTGATGCCCTCGCCGATGGCTTAGTCAATCAAGGACTGTGGTTAGGGCCAGTGCTTAATCCGCAAGAAGGTTTAGAAATGAGCTGTTTTGAACTCAGCGTTGATATTGCCAATGACGAGCACCAGCAAAGCGACACACTGCAAAAAACCGCCATTCATCCTAACGGTTTCCCTAAGGCGGGACTCTACTGGTTAGTTAACTTTTTATCCGCCCAAGGCATTGGCTTAACTCAAGGGCAATATGTGATCACAGGTTCCTACGCGGGAGTTTTAGATCTACCGCTCAATCAGCACTGCCAATTCCACTACGGCGAGCTAGGCCAGTTTGGTTTGCAGTTTGTCGCTAAATGAGTCGTGAAATACACAGTGCCAAGCCCATCTGCAAGGTGAGAAGGTAGGCAAAAACTTGCCTTCTAAAATCCCCAAAGTGACCAACAGCCTGAAAACAAGCTTGTATCAAGGGTGAAACATTTGTATTATCCAAGAGGATCAAATATAAGGATATACAAGATGTTATATGGAAAAATATTACCCTTAGCGAGTCTACTGGCCTTAACCTTAAGCACCTCACTTGCCTTAAACGCCTCGGAAAACACCTTTTCCCAAGCCTACAGTGACTACCAAGCCGCACTCAAACAAGGGAATAACACCCAAGTAGAAGCCAGTGCCAAAAGGGCCTTTGAATTGGGCGAAGCTCAATATGCGAAGGACAGTGTCGATCTGGCCAATCTGGCAATGAACTGGGCTGGTGCGCTCAAAACTATGGCCATGCCTAATCTCTTTGACGGTGATAATGCGGCGAAAACGGCTAAGGCCTATGAGTTATATCAACTCGCATTAAGCAATTATAAAAAGCATTACGGCGAGCATGCTGCCGAGCTTATCGACCCGCTACTCGGCGCAGCAGAAACGGCTCCTAAGCTGGTTTTGGCTAAGGAACTTTTAGATAGCACGCTGAAAATTGCAGAAAAAACAACAAATAAAAAGCTGTTGGCTGATGTAAAGATGGCAACCTTTGATCGCTTCACCAACACAGGATTGTATACGACTCAGGTAAGGGAGTATGCCTTCGAGGCCTATGAAACTTACAAAGAGATCCTACCCGAAAATGCCCTAGACAGAGTCAAAGCTACCTATGTAGTGGGTGCCGTTGAGTATGCAGAAAAGCATGATGACAAGGCGATTCCATTGCTTTTAGAAGTAGTTAAGCAGTTTGAAGCCCTTAACTTTAGCCATCCCTATGCATTAAGTGCCCACGCTTATTTAGTCGAACTGTATGAGCGTCAAGGAAAGCGTGACGAATCCACCGCTCACTGTATTGCTATCGGCAAGATGAGCCCCTGGGCCGACACTCAGGAGCAACAACCGCTGTTTCGTACGGTACCAAAATACCCCAAGTCCTACCTCCTACAACGTAAAAGCGGCTATGTGACCCTTAACTTCACTGTTGATGAGATGGGATTTGTGAAAAACCCTGAAGTGCTCGAATCCAAAGGCGGTGTGCTATTTGAGAAATCCACACTAAAAATGATCGAAGAATGGCGTTATGCCCCTAAGTTTGACAATGGCAAACCAGTGCAAGCTCAAACCACGGTGCGTATAGATTACTATGTTGATAAATCTTAATATTTTTCAGTAATCTATAAAAGATTATTTCACCTCATAACCTAGCCCATCGCTCACACTCGATGGGCTTTTTTCATCCTGCGCTGCAATCTGCCCCTGACTTAAACTCTGCTTGAGTTGGCTAAGACAGGTTTGGCAAATACACGCATCGGCAGACGGTAAAATGGGGCTGATTGCCCCTTGCTGCGAATCTGATGCTTGCGCTTGCAACACCGCCAAAGGCGGAAACACCTGCTGCGCACACCAACAATCCTCAATACCCTTACCAACAATCACCGCACATTGATTCGCGCCTTTGCACAGGGGGCAAATTTGCGCAGCTTCTAACTTAGGTTGTTCCGATGGCTGAGACACGGTAATCCTTATTGCAAGATAAGTTGTTATAGCGCGGAGATCATAATAGATTTTTGCAACTCAAACTTAGTTGATTGGCACCAAAGTGAAATTTTAAAACTTTCCAAACTACGTTTGAATGCTTTAGTTAAAAAGTCGTGGGGCTTCACCCCTCAGGCTAATATTGGTGCTGTTTAGCATAATGCTATATTGATTGCGGCCTCACGGCCGAGATAAATCAAAGTCGTGGGTCTTCAACCCACACCCGACCAAGAGGGGATCAACAGCAATTCCCTCTTGGATCTCCCTTGCCGTGTAGTGGCACACTAATTTTGGCCACCTAAATAGAGGTGATATTATTACCTCGTAGATGACTTTAGGTGAACACATGAGATCGACAACCAGAAAAACATTTAGTGCTGAATTCAAACTTGAAGCAGCCCAATTAGTCCTCGATAAAAACCATAGCATCATCGAAGCTGCAAAGGCGATGAACGTAGGTAAGTCCACTATGGATAAATGGGTGAGACAGTTAAAACTAGAACGCCAGGGTGGCACACCGGGTGGCACACC
>NZ_JAKKRH010000032.1:0-61392 GCF_025654465.1 Shewanella sp. SM101 | reverse complement strand
TGGCAAGGTTGAATTAGGCTGATACTCAGCCAGTAAAGCGCGCTGTTTATAGTAAGTGGTGATAGAGACATTATGGTGTTGGCAAAATTCGATATTAGTGCCACTAAACGAGCCGCGTTGTTGAAGTAGCATCTGCCACTGAGTAGTTGTTCTGTATGTTTTCATCACCTGCTCCAAATTTATCATTGAGCAGGTATTTTTAGACAATCAGAACATCGATGCTAGGTGTACTTCGCTAGACGCATACCTGGAATGACAGTGCTTAATCATCAGCTTCCGCTGTTAAGCAGCAAACGAGCAGTAAAAGAATCTAACGAGCCATCCATTGTTAAATTTGCAGAGTGTACGCTTGTAGAAAGGCATACCGATAACTGGATAGTTGGTTGGATTAAGCATTGGCATGTAAGTGACCGTTGACGGCATGGCCGCTCTTTCACATCCATGAAAATTTAATGGGCCACCCATTGTTAAATTTTAAAAAAGGGATGGTGGGTATAATTCTGTTTGCTTTGCATGACTCGCAAGCAACACCAAATATAAAAGAGATACACCTTCCCCTGCGAAGTTGTCGAAATACGCAGATAAAAATGCCGTGGCGACATCATGGATGATGGCGCAGGCTCGGGGGGACAGGGATGTCCCATCTGAGCCGTTAGGCAATTTTTATTGGAGTATTAGACCAGTCACTAATGCATGTAACTTCGCTAGGGGCGTCTTGGAGAATCCAAGGAGGATAGGACGAGCAGTCCTCCTTGGTCGGGTGTGGGGTGAAGCCCCACGATCTTGATTTACTTTGGCTGTTAAGCCGCAAACGAGCTGCAAAATAGTCTGCCAACCTTTGATAAGAACGAAAGCGAGAACAGACATATTTCTTTCTGAGTTATTTACAAGAAAAATATAGGAGTCTTTGAGTATTCCAAGCTTCTATCACTTGGCCATAGGGTTATATAAAAATGGCAGTCTTACGTGTGATAGATTGGAGACTATCCTAATGATAAATTGGTTGAATACTAATATATTGGCAGACATTTAAGCTGAACAAAAATAGTGGGTTAAGCTCTTATTCTCAATTACAATGCACTATTTTCATTCGCTAAATGCGGCATTAAACGAGCAGGAAACCCAGTATGAATATCCCAATGATTACCGCGCTTCAGAGTGCGATTACCGAAGCGCTCGCGAGTATACCAACCACTGAGGCGGAGCAGATCTATGCATTGTCTTTCTATATCAACAACGAATATGACGATCCCCGTCTACCTACGCTGACAGTCGGCTATAACACAGTCGATGAGTGGCATGCCTCGATTCCAAAGGCTTCTAGCTCTGACGAAGCAAAATGGAACTATGCCTTCTGGCTTCAAAACGAACTCCTCGTCTTTGGGGATTCTGACTCTCAGACTGCGGATATCTTAGCTCGCTGGGTGGCCGATCTCGGTCTCGGGTACAGTGATGCGGAGGAAGATGTCGATTTTGATCGCTGCCTTGAGCTCGGTCAGGAGATAACCGAGCAATTTGTTGCCGCAGTATGCGTTGTCGCTTCTACACTCCATTCCAACTTAACCGTTAGTCGCGTTTTCGGTCGTTCTGTACCCATCATAGTTCACGAGCTCGAGTACTATAACGAGATCGCAGATCAGACAGAGGCCTGTAACCCTCCCAGACTCGCCGAAGAGTTCGTTGCTTGGGTGCGCTCAATCTAACATTAGTTATCAGTTATAGGTGGTAAGGATATAGGGCTGATTGGTTGGCGGTTTCAATAAGTCTAATCACATAGCTTAATCACATAGCTTAATCACATAAGAAAAAGGATGCATCGATGAACGAAGAGCAATACGAGAAGGGTCTTGAGGTGCGTCGTGCTGTGATGGGCGATAGCTATGTGGATAAGGCGCTCAATAGTGCAACCGATTTTACCCAGCCGCTGCAAGATTTAGTCACGGCCAATTGCTGGGGTGAAGTTTGGGTGCGTGATGCCATCTCAAGGCAAACGCGCAGTTTGATTACCATAGCGACGCTGGCGGCATTAAAGGCGCCGACTGAATTAAAGGGCCATGTGCGGGGCGCGCTAAACAATGGCTGCTCGGTTGAAGAGATCCAAGAAGTCTTACTGCATTGCACCGTTTACTGCGGTATGCCTGCGGGGATTGAAGCTTTTCGAGCGGCGAAAGAGGCGATTGAGGAGTGGCAGGCGCAAAACAGTTAGCTCACTTGGTATTAATCATTTTGAGCGTCAATGGCTTGGAGGTTTAGTTGCTGTGAGATTTAATTACTTTGAGGTTTAGTGGTTTTAACATTCGCTAGGGGAGCTGAGTTACGCGCATTCCCCTAGCGCATGATGGCTACAAACTTGAACAGTCTGTGCTTATTTTTGTAGCTGGGCTTTTGCGGCTTCTACTTTTGAGAAATCCAAACCGAGTTCAAGCACGGCTTCTTTGATCAAGGCCGGTTTCTGCATCACTAGTCCCAGCAGTTGTTGTAATTTTTCGGCTGGGATACCTAATTGACCGAGCGTGCCCATCGCCATTAATGGATTTTCGGTTAATGTTTGAAACAGTTCTTGGATTTTAGCGTCACTGACGTTGTGTTCTTTTAAGATGGCAATAATGGGATTCATTGCATTACCTTGTTGATATGAAAGTTAAACAGGTGCCGATTTTATCACAGTTCTGCCTGAGTGGTTGCCTCACACATGCGTACCCGTTGGATGTTGCCACGCTTTGCCTATGCCATTAAGCGCATTAGATTTTATTCCCAATAAGCTTTACTCTGGTGACGTATTTCCCAAAATCTGCCGATAAAACCTGAGCGACTGTCGTGCATCGTGAGCCGTTGCATTGGATATTATGGCTCTAGATATCATGACTCTAAGATATTGTGGCTCTAGATATTATTGCCTTAGATATCATGGATCAATGCGATTGGGTAATCGCTGGCTTTTATCATCCCTTAAAAATAGAAAGGAACAGTGGTTATGCTTGATGTTGTCGCGAACCAAGACAAAAGTATTGTGGTTAAACAGTTGCGATACGGGCGTGATAATGAGGTGTTAGTCGTCGATGAGTGGCAACTGAACCCTGCTGAACATTGGGCGATTTTCGCGACCGACAGCTATTGTGGTTCCTTGCTCGGGCGAATATTAACGGGTGATATTCTGCCCGATGAAGGGACGATTTCTGGCCTACCGCAACGTATCGGTTGGGTGTCACTTGGGTTGCAACAAGCATTGCTGGAGCGCGAGTTAGAAAAAGACGAACTGGATTACGGTTCGAGTGTCGAATCCTTAGTGTTGGAATGCTGCCAAGATGCCAAGCAACTTCCAGCATTATTACAAAAGGTTGGGCTTGAGCCTCTGCGCCTGCGCGGTTTTCGGCAATTATCCACGGGCGAAACGCGCAGAGTCATGCTGGCACGTGCACTGGCAATGTTACCGCAATTGCTGATTTTAGATGACCCTTACGCTGGGCTCGATGCTGAACATCAGGCGAGTTTATCTGAGCTGCTGAGTGAAGTGGCCGAGCATAGCCAGTTGCTGATCATTACCTCACGCCAAGAAGAATTGCCGCCGTGTATCAGCCATGTAGCGCTGTTTAATGGCGAGATGCTCAAATCGGGGCAGAGTGTGCATAAACTCAGCCCGTCGATGTCGATTGAGCAATGGCACAATCATCCTGTGATGGCGCAGTTGAATGCGTTATCCGCCCAACGTAGCGATGAACTCTTGGCCTTAATGGAGCGGCAAAGGCACAACGCTGAGGCGTTTGATCCTCTGGTCGAGATTAAAAATGGCAAAGTGGAATATGTCAGTGGGCTGATTTTCAGCGGCGTGAATTGGCGCATCGAGGCAGGGCAACATTGGCAAGTTCGTGGCCCCAATGGCTGCGGTAAAAGCACTTTGCTGGGGCTGATTTTAGGCGACCATCCTCAATGCTATAGCAATGACATCACGCTCTTTGGCCGACCTCGCGGAAGCGGCGAGAGTATTTGGCAGATTAAACAACGGATTGGCATAGTATCGTCGGCGCTGCACTTGCAATATCGCGTCAGTTGCTCGGCATTAGATGTGCTACTTTCGGGCTTTTTTGACTCTATTGGCTTGTACCATAAACCCACTAAACCTCAGCTAGATTTGGCGAAGGAATGGTTGGCGATTTTGCACATGACAGGGCTGGCGAGCACCAGCTTTAAGAAGCTCGATTATGGTCAGCAGCGGTTACTGCTGATAGGTCGCGCCTTGATTAAACAGCCACTGTTGCTTATTTTAGATGAGCCGTATCAGGGCTTAGATTTCATCAATCGCACCTTAGTGATGCGGGCGCTGGAGATGATAGCCGAGCATCATCTGAGCCAATTGCTGTATGTGTCGCACCATAGGGAAGATGCCTTACCTGCGATTAAAAACTTTGTCGATTTTATCAAGCAAGATGACGGCTATTCGGTACAGGTGAACTACTGTGAGTCTGAGGATTTAACCCGTTTAAATCAGTAAATGCCACCTATCGCAGCAGCTTAACGGCTGCTTATTTGTTTTGAGAGTTTGTCATTATCCCTCTGCACCACAATGCAGGTTAAAATTGACCCTACAGGGCGCTAGCCATTGAGTGTGTTAGTCACGCTCAATGGCAATATATCTGTGGCGCGAAAGATTTTCGTATTCCAGTGAAAACTGAGATGCACCACATATCGATAATGAGGGTATCGCCCTAGTGTTTAATCCCCCATTCGTCAGACAGCAGTTCTGTTAATTAGTCATGCTTGATATAGGTAACTGTGAGCCGTCTTACAGTTTTGAATGTCGTTGGCGCGAATAATAGTTTCTGGCCTAGGCCAGAAACTCGTGACAGTTTTATGGTTCATCCACTGAACTTATTCATCAAGTCAGTTATCACGCTTGAGAATCCAGAACGATGGACTCCCTTAGCGAGATGAGCCCGAGTGTTACTCGTAGTACCGAAGATGTGCACTAAGACCTAAAACACGATTTCAAGACATATAAGACTATTTCAAGACATATAAGACTATTTCAAGACATATAAGACTACTTAAAGTTAAAGATAAAAATATTTATGCCAAGACCCAAAAAATGCCGTCAATTATCGAGCTGTGTGCCCTGTAGCCTATTTAAGCCTAATGGGATCCCTGCGGTTAAATTAACCCATATTCAATTAGAGGCCGATGAGTTTGAGGCCCTCGAACTGGGTGACGTTAAAAGATTAAGCCAGATCGAAGCCGCGGCCTTGATGGGGATCTCTCGGCAAACCTTTGGATACCTTCTCGCCAATGCCCGTAAAAAGGTGGCGACGGCTATCACTCAAGGTCAAGCCTTGAGGCTGCCAACCCAAACAGACAAGGATTTATCATGATTATTGCCATGCCGATGAGCCGCGAACGCCTCGCCAGTCACTTTACGAAAGCCCTACAGATTGGCTTTTATAATGAACAGCTTCAGCTGATCAAGCTGGTCGATAACCCGGCAATTGAAGGTGACTGTAGTGCTAAAAAAGCCTTACTAGAGCTGATTATCCAACAGGGTACCAATATTGTACTTATGCAGAATATCGGTGAGCGCATGTTAGGAAAGTTGCTTGATGCGGGTATTAGTGTGAGCAAAGGTAGTGCCAGCCAAACAGTGGCGACTTTGCTGGCACAAACAGCGGATCTTAATCTTAGGTTGACGGATGCATCCCAAGGTCGCGCTTCACTCAAACATGCAGCCAAGGGCGGATGTTGTCATTCAACAGGTGACGGCTGCGGTTGCAGTGGTAAAGCGAAAGCAGCACCTGGTTCAACACGTCTTATAAGCACGCCAGCAGTACAGGTTAAGCTCGATAAGTCAGTGCATTACGCTGGGTTTAGACCCTTGGTAAACAAATAATATCATCGTTTAATTTGGATTATTCCGTCACAGTTAAAGCGTAGGGGCGGGCAAGCGCCCCTCGAATATCCGCTAATGAAAACACCTTGGAAAACCGTCCAAAGGTTTTGCCATAAAACACACATTCCACCACAGGCAAGGCAAATACATTGCGGTTCGCCGCTATCTCACCTTGGGCTTGGCAATCAATATAGGCCATCCGCATCTGCGGGAATTCTTGCACCAACATCTCAGCAATTCTCGGTTTGAGCGTTTGACACACACCGCAGTTTGGCGCGCCAAATAACAACAGCACCGCCGCATGCTCAGTTAACATGGACTCCAGTATCTCAGGTGAATCAATGTGCGTGATGATATCAGTGTGCATGCGTTGCCATTTGGAAGTTGTTATGGGTATGAATTCATGGGCTAGTTTGCGTATTTCTAGGGTTAAAGCCAGCCCATTGTTACCACGCTACTACCGATAAATTGACCAAGGTAGAATAAGCCAAGCATGAGAAGCCCGATACTGGCAGCAATCACTCCGATTTGCTGTATGCCTGTCAGGCTATCTCGCCATTGTTTTAGATTATTTATCATTTCACTACTAGCTACCTGCTCAGGCTTAAGGTTATACGCGTGACTTTACATATGTCGCATCGCTAACTGCACCACTGGCGCTCGCAGGGAATTCCATCATCGTCACCATCCATTTGAGTATTGGGGCAATGTTGGATGTAGAAAGTCGCCTCAGCACAGGAACTCATGTGGCTGCAATGGGTTTTACCCGCTTCACATTGGAAACTTGGTGTTGCCGTTGCTTGTGTTCGCGCTTTAGTTTCATACATGGGCATTGGCTGAATGTCTTCATTCGTGAGGACAGGTACTTCATCGATTGCAGGAGCTTCATTGAATTCTTGGTATTGTTTAAAGCCAAAGATAACTATGGCCACGATTATTAGCAGCGGGATTATCGTATTAAAAGAGGATTTTCGTGAGTTATGGTAATGCGCTTTGTCTTTATTATTGAAGTTGAAGTTTTCATTACGTGATTGGACATGAGTGTGGGAATTGGTGCGTGGCGAAGAGCTTGCCGCTACCACAGCGACGCCTTCAATCGAGGCGATAACCGCTTTTCTTTTGCCGTCATTTTGCACTTCCGTTTGAAACAGAATGCTGTCGCCCACTATGGGTTTTCTCGCCATCTTTTTCAGCACCGAAATGTGAATAAACACATCTTGGGCTGCGTTTTTTTCAGGCTGAATAAAGCCAAATCCCTTTTCATCGTTCCAGCGTACCAGCACGCCTCTATCCATGAGCATTTTCTATGTCCTTAATTTAACCGCTTAATATTTTTAGTTATTGAATATCAATACTTACTTGAGTCGTGCCTATTTATCTTTTTTAAGGAGCAAACCGTACTTAGGTTGACGAATCGGCTATTCAATGTTGGATGCTAAGTTACTCAAGCAAAGGAAGTTTTGCAATTTTTTATCTTGAATTTGCTTATGTGTGACTCATTCGCATTGAGTGTATGGCGGTGGGGAAATGTGAGCACTTAGCAGGAACGGTTGGCATTTTTGTAAATTCAATACAAACAATAGATTGCATTAATAATAAACAAAGTGATCAAAAAATGTGCATGAAAACTTGCAATTTTACTGTGTGCTACATAGTATTTGCTGTGTGGCGCACAGTGTGTGTGACACAGTGTTAAGGATAGGAATTCGACAATGACAAGTTCACAGCTAGTCAAAATGCGACTCGAGTTGCGCCGTGGGGTATTAGTGTTGGCGGTACTGGGATTATTAAAACAAGCCCACTACGGTTATTCGCTCCGCAAACAGTTGCAGGAAGGCGGTATCGATATTGACGAAGGGACTTTGTATCCCTTAGTGCGCCGCCTAGCCGATCAAGGATTGTTGGATAGTGAGTGGCGACAGGCCGAAGGGCGTGAGCGTCGTTATTACCAATTGTCGTCATTGGGGGCTGAGTTGCTCGGTCAACTGACCGATGAATGGCAGCAACTTAATGGCGCCTTGGCTTTTTTACTGGAGCAAAGCGCTGACACTAATGGCTCTGATATGAAAAGCTCAGACGAGAGTGCAGAGGAGATTTGATATGGAATTAGTCGATCGCTATATCGCCGCGGTGCAGCGAGAATTGCCCGAGAACAAACGTCAGGAAATAGGCCGTGAATTAAAAGCCAATATCTGCGACCAATTGGATGCCCTATCTGAACAAGGCGAATTGACTGAAGCGCAAATTGTCGCAGTATTAAAGCAAATGGGTCATCCCTGTAAGGTCGCGCAGCAATTTGTTCCGGCAGTGCCTATTATTGCCTCTGAGGATATTCCGCTTTTTAAACATACACTTTTCACTGTGCTTGGGGTCTTGTTTGTGCTGCAGGTTGTGGGCGGCACGACTCAATGGTTGGGCTCTGCAGAGGGGGATCTATTAGGATTTATCCACCATATTGCCAAAGGTTTTATCGGCGATGCCTGTCTTGCCTTTACCGCTATCCTGTTGGCCTTTTGGAGTTTCTCGGCTCAGGGGAAACCGCTATCTGGCAGCAATTGCCAAAAATGGCAGCCGCAGAATTTGCCTAAGGTTGGGCCCGGTTGGCAGCATATTAGTTTAAGCGATGTGTTTACCGATCTGGCGACATATCTTTTTCTCTTACTTGTGATCTGGTGTTCTGTGTGGATGAGTAGCGAGCAATTAGCCGCGCGGACTGTGATTTTCAGCGCCAATGCTCAGCAATTGTTGCAATGGTTTAGCCTTATTATTTTGCTGTCTATGGGCAATAGTCTCTGGCAACTACGCCGCCGAGTGTGGACTACTGAATTGTTACTGGCGAATATGGGGATCAATCTTGCTTATGCCTTGTTCTTAGTCTTTCTGGCCTTTAGTTCGCCACTATTACAAAGCCAAGTACAAAACCAAGGAGCTGAATTAAAAGGTGAATTTACGTTATTACAGTTAGAACATTGGCTAAGTTATAGTCTAGTGATTGCCGCTATGTTCCCTGGCTATGAGGTGATTCGCGATGGGTTGCGTTGGCGTAAACTCGCAAGCAAATAAGTAAGGTTTAGCCTAGGTTTTGTAGGTGAGTTTTATTCACTTTTTCATCGAATACATGGCCTGTTCAGTATGATTGAACAGGCTTTTTACATTAGTGCCATCTTCTGTGGAGAAAGTAAGCCACGACTTTTACCGTCGATGCAGATTTATTCTGGGGTATCGCCATGATTCATTTCATTATTAAGCGATTTTTGGGCCTGTTGTTTGTAGGTGTCAAATATACCTTCTTGCTTCATCTGTTTTAGCTCCCGAGCAAGATTAACGGCGAGTGCCGCGTGACGTTTATTTAAGTAACCATAGCTGGTGAGTTCTTCTAGGGTGGCAATCGCGATTATTTTGCTGCCTTGAAACTCAGGCGTTTGTAATAGATCCAATGAGCTTGCCTCCGTATCAATATAGATATCGATTCGGTCGCGGAGCATTTTACGAAAGGAGCTCGCGGGGGATGAAGATTCAGTCAGACGCTCCTTAGGAATGAGTCCCTTTAGCTTTTGTTCTGCGAGGAACACGCCTCGATAGTATTCGATCTTGTATCGACTCTTTTGCAGTGCTTGCCAGTCAGGTATTTTGATTTCGGGATTGTGCGCGAAGGCAATTAAATGGGTATCGATAACCGGTTCTTCAATTCGAATGAGGTTGGTAAACTTTTCGCCATAATGAGATACACGCCCCGGCTCGCCATCCACTTTACCTGAGTCCGCCATCATACTGGCGCGGGCTGCAGGAACCACTTGATAGGAGAAGTCATATCCTAAGCGTTCAAAGGCTTGGGCGTAAATCAGTTCAGCCCATTTAAAGTAGAAGTTATGTTTGGGGTCCTCATAAAACGCCATCGTAATGATAGGTTTATCAGCAATCATCGCTGTGGTTTCTGCTGTTGATTTGCTGGTTGCATGAACCGAGACACAAAAGAAAAGGCCTACCCACACTCTCCAAATGTACATATTGCTCCATCGTTGCATAGCGTGTCTCTAAAAGTGTTGAGTTATTTAGAGTATAGCTAGCCTGATAAATGGGTTCATTTTTATTCAAGCAAGATTATTTTATTTCCATGATTTCGCACTAACACACGGTTGAAATGTGATCTGCTGGCGGACATTTTGTCCTTTTGGGTTTAAAAATGTGCGATACGGCACATAGAAATGATATTTGCCTGTATTTTGCTGGTTTTTTATTCATCAGAGTTTGAGCTTGATCGGTTTTTTGCTTGTAAATAAGGCGTTAAATCCCTGCCGTCTATCACCTGTAGTAGGAAAGAAAGGATGAAATCGGGACTGGGATTATCAGGAATGCGGTTATCAAAGCTTTGGTTATCAATGACGTGGTTATTACCTCTTTGTTGTTTATCGAGTGCCGTAGTGGCAGAGGCGGCAACGGACAATATCGAACGCCTTGAGGTGCGCGGCAGGCAAATTAACACCTTAGGCCATAGTACTTCGGCATCTGAGGGGATAGTCGGCGCGGCAGAAATCGAGAGTCGACCCCTATTACGAACCGGCGAAATCCTCGAATTTGTTCCTGGGATGATAGTCACTCAGCACAGTGGTTCGGGTAAAGCGAATCAGTATTTCTTACGCGGCTTTAATTTGGATCATGGCACAGACTTTAATACTCGAGTCGATGGTATGCCTGTGAATATGCGAACCCATGGGCATGGTCAGGGTTATACGGATCTTAACTTTTTGATCCCTGAACTTATAGGCGAGATCCATTATGCCAAAGGCGCTTATTATCCTGAGGTGGCCGATTTTTCTGGCGCGGGTGCAGCCCAATTACTGCTGGCAGATCAACTCCCCCATAACCAAGTTGGGGTGACGTTGGGTGAATATGGCTACCAGCGACTCGTGGCGACTCAGGAGTTAAACACTGACATGGGGCGTTTTATTTGGGGTGGTGAGGCACAAACCTATGATGGCCCGTGGACGGATATTGATGAGGATGTGAGTAAGATCAGTCTCGTCGGGCGTTATTTAACTCGGCTCGGCGAGGGTGACTTGAGCGTCACTATGATGGCCTACGACAACAACTGGAATTCGGCGGATCAGATCCCCGCCCGTGCGGTGGATTCTGGATTAATTGATTTTTATGGATCTTTAGATAAAGACGTCGGCGGTGAATCTAACCGTTATAGCGTTTCAGCTAATTACGATGCGGGTGATTGGCAGGGAAATGTCTACGCCATTCGCTCGACTATGAATTTATTCTCTAATTTTACCTATTTCTTAAACGATCCCATCAATGGTGATGAGTTTGAACAAGTCGATGAACGCACGATTTGGGGCGGTGATCTTAAGCGTGATTGGCAGACTTCACTTGGTGGCACTCAACTGAATTACAGTGTGGGCGGCGATGTGCGTTATGACGATATTGGCGCAGTGGGTTTGTATAACACTCAGGCGCGACAACGGCTGAATACGGTAAGGCTTGATGAAGTGCAAGAGTTGTCGAGTGGCATCTTTGGCAAAGTTGAGTGGCTGCCAGCTGATCAATGGCGTTTTAATCTTGGGCTGCGTTACGATTATTTTGATGTGCAGGTCGACAGTGATAATCCGCTTAACAGTGGCGATGCGTCCGATGGTATGTTCAGCCTCAAAGCCGGCGCTTCTTATTTGTGGAGCGATAATCTTGAGTTATATGTTAATGCAGGCCAAGGGCTACATTCGAACGATGCCCGCGGTGCGACGATTAAGGTTGACCCCGTGAGTGGCGATGAGGTCGAAAAAGTCGATCTGCTCGTGCGCTCAAATGGCGGCGAATTTGGGGTGAAATACTATGACAGGGACTTTATTAATTTCTCTGCTGCGATCTGGTATCTGCAACTAGATTCAGAATTAGTATTTGTGGGCGATGCCGGTAACACTGAGCCGAGTCGTGCATCTGAACGTTATGGTGCTGAATTAACGGCTTATTATTGGTTGAATGAGGCAATCAGTATCGATATGGAATTAGCGTGGACTAACGCCAGATTTACTGAAAATGAATTTGAAGAGGGCAAGTATATCGATGGCGCGGTTCCCTTTGTTGCCAGTGCGGGCATCACCTATCGACCCGACGGCGATGGCCTGTATTCGAGTGTACGCGTGCGGCACCTTGGTGAGCGGGTGCTCGACAGCTTTAATGACCACAAGGCTGATGTGACCACATTAGTTAACCTCGCATTAGGATACGAGTTCCGCCGCTTTGACACTAAGCTTGAGCTGCTCAATGTGTTTGATAGTAAAGATCACGACATAGATTATTTTTATGCCTCTCGTTTGCCCGGCGAAGCAGCCGAAGGGGTTGAAGATCAGCATTATCATCCTGTTGAGCCACGAATGGTGAGAGTCAGCGTGAGTTATCATTTCTAGTGATATTCATCTGTTAAGGCGATATCGAAGGTTATTACGTATGTCGCCGAGCAAAAATGTATCTCAATTAAGCGTCCAGATAGTTGGGCGCTTTTTTCTGCAGCACTCATTTAAGCGCTAATTTAAGCACTAATCTAAGCCCAAATTTAAGCACTAATCTAAGCCCAAATTGCTTCAAACTATGTGGCTGCAATAATTTACTATTCCCGCGCTGACAATGGAGGCTAGAATGATGACGAGTCGATCTGAGTTTCCCCCCTGTTTTACAGCTGATGCTATAGGTAATCGCCGCGAGTTATGAGTACTGCAACACCCATTGAAAACATTAATTATTGGCGTCATCCTAGCTTATCAGGCATAGAACTGAGTCAGGCGGAATTTACGCATTTCAGTTTTGATAAACATGTGCATCTGGATTACCACTTAGGCGTAGTCACTCAAGGTGCGCAGCAGTTTGTGAATAAGGGCAGCAGTTATCAGCTTGGTCAGCATAGTTTATCGACCTTAAATCCCGACGAAACCCACGATGGTCAGAGCCGCGATGCCGACGGTTATCGGGTGAAAGTGATGTCGATCCCCGTGGAATATATGAATGAAGTCAGCCAAGAACTGGGTTTGAAGGAGCACTTTTTCAGCGCGCCTATGGTGGATGACCCTACGCTTTATCAATATTTTATTCAGCTACACGAGCTATTAATTCAAGGCCAATGCAGTGCGCTTGCGGGTGAGTCCCACTTACTGAATTTTATTCATCTGCTGCTGGAGCGTTACCCGAGCGGTATTTCATCTTGCCTATCTAAACCGAATCAACCGCAGGGGTTATCTAAGTTGCAGGTGAGCTTAGTGAAACAGCGAATTCACGATGAGCCTTGGCATAATACTCAACTTGAAACCTTAGCCAATGAAGTGAATTTAAGTAAGTTTCAGTTTTTACGGCAATTTAAACAGGCAACAGGGATGACTCCCCATGCTTATCTCAAGCGGGTGCGTTTAGAGTTGGCGAAAAAGTCCTTAAGTCATGGCGCTTTAGTGGCGGATGTGGCGCAGCAGTTCGGATTTTTCGATCAAAGTCATTTAAACAAAGCTTTTAAGCAGGCATTCCTATTATCGCCAGTGCAATTTCAGCGGCGTATGCTCTAATTTCCCCCCGTCTTTCGACGCCGCTGGTTTTTAAAAAACACTGAATAGTGCAATTTATTACAATTCAGCGCTGCGACAAATTGCCATACTGGCTGCCTCAGTTATCGTTATTAACTTTTTTGCGGAGCCGCATATCTATGGATTTATCTTTATTACTCACCTTGGCTGTAATCCATGCCGTTGCTTTAATCAGTCCCGGGCCCGATTTTGCCATTATGGTGAAGATTGCGACTCAGCAGTCCAGAAGCACTGCGGTTGCCGCCGCTGTGGGGATTTCAATAGCCATTTTAGCTCATACGATTTTGAGTCTGACCGGTGTGAGTCTACTCATTAAGAGTTCGCACACTCTGTATCTCTTAGTGCAAATTGTGGGCGCTTCTTACCTCGCTTGGATGGGGTTTGGTGCCCTGCGTGCCGGTCTTGCGATACTCGCTAAACGTAAAATGAGTGCCAGAGTCCATGTAGGGACAAATGATGCTGTCATTAGCGCTAGTGACGTTGAAGGTGTGGCGTCTGTTGCTGGTGGCTTAGGTGGCGCTATGTCGCGCAGGCAAGGTTTTTTGACTGGGTTTTATACTAATCTATTGAATCCGAAAGCATTAGTGTTTTTCTTAACCCTGTTTTCGGCCTTGATTACCCCAAGTGTTACAACGAGCACTAAAATCGCTTCTGCTATTTTGTTGTTGTCTTTGTCATTGGCATGGTTTGGCTTTTTAGCGGTAATGTTGTCAAAGGCGCAGGTGCAACTTAAATTGCAGCGACTAACACCGGTTATCGATGCGGTTATTGGTGTCATCTTTATGTCAGTAGCCTTGGCGATTTACTCAAACCTATTATTAACCGCTTAGTCAGGCGCAGTGTAAATCACCTTAGGTTTTAGTCTGAGGCACTTATGGTATTCTTGGCCTTTAGTCTCAGCAGAGACATTTGGAGTAAGGGATAAAGATGCCATTCGCCTCACGACTCAAGGGAAGCAAATTAGCTGTTTTCAGCCAAGTTAAACTGATGAATATCGCGTTTTCTGCGGCGTTAATATTCTGCGTTATGGGTTTAAGCATCAATGCAAACGCCGCTGATGAAGCCATGCCACAGGAATACATCCCTCTGGTGCAGGGGCTTATCGACGCCGCCAAGGCCAATGATCTTGAGGTGATTGCTAAGCGTGTGGCTTACCCGCTTAAACGTGAATATCCGATCCCAGCGATTCAAAATACGCAGGAAATGATCGCACGTTTCGATCAGGTTTTTGATCCTAAGCTGCTTGAGCAGATCGCCCATTCTAAGATTGAAGCCGATTGGCAGACGATGGGCTGGCGCGGCATTATGCTCGGTAGCGGTGTTGTGTGGCTGGATTTTGATGGCAAGATCATCGCCATTAACTATCAAACACCGGTAGAGGCAAAACTGAAAGCAGAGCTTATTGCTAAGCAACAAACGGCATTACATCCGAGTGTGAGTGAGTTTGTCAGCCCAGCGTTATCTTGGGAGACTGCCAAGTTTACCATTCGTGTCGATGATATGGGGAACAGCCAATACCGCTATGCCGCATGGGCAAAGAGTAAGGCATTGAGTGAAAAGCCAGATTTAGTGCTGAATAAAGGCAAACTCGTTTTTGATGGCAGTGGAGGGAATCATTCATACCAATTTCGCAGCGGCCCATACCAGTATCACTGTTATGTCACCGTCTTAGGCGGCAGCGATAGTCCTCTAGGCGAGCTAGTGGTGTTTAAGAATGACCAAGAAATACTGACACAAGCTGTCATTAAAGCAGACTAGTCTCGTTTCCCTATCCCTATGAGTGAGATTTAAAGCAGCGACTATCCGTTGATAGTCGCTGCTTTAGTAATCCATGTTTTAGAAAGTCACTGGTGCAACAATGCTAATCTTAACTAACCCTCTCGCTGTTCGTTTAGCTAAAAAGCTACTGTCCAAAAGCGAGTTACTTACTGTTCACTCATGCTATCGCGTTTTCTCTGCTGATTAAGAGTGAAACATTAAAGACTGATAAGTATTTGATTATTTATGCATATTGCCTGCCTTAATCGAGTTCTGCACAAGTTTGTCATGATAATGCGCAGAATACGTCGACTAAGCGCTAAAACACTCGAAAATTGCACTTTAACTATAATTAAAGTGAAAATTTATTTCTAATCTGTACAGTGTGAGTATGACTCTTATAGCTTCTAATATTGAGGTCAAAATCCGTATGCCACTACAGATGGACTTGTTGCGTGTTGATGAGTGAATGACATGGCAAACCTCTATGAGTGGATATCAGCAAACGCAAAACTGCTAACAACTAAAATTATTGGTCCCAAACATTAGTCTTCAACACATATCTCTATCCAAATGTGAGTTATAACATTCTGTGGAAATGACTATTCACGTAGCATTATTCAGTCGGTTTTAATTCGCGAAATAAAAAAGAGCATTAAGGATGAACTTAATGCTCTTTTTTATGGATAAATGCCTGCTCAAACTGTGTTGCGGTAATGGGTTTACCGTAGAGATAGCCTTGGCCTAAGTCGCATTCTTCGTGACGAATAAAGGCATCTTGTTCTAGGGTTTCTACGCCTTCGGCGATCACTTCCAAGTCCAGTTTCTTACCAATGGCAATAATTGCCTTTGTTAACTCTCTATTTTGTTCGTTTTCTTCGAGTTTACTAATAAAGCAGCGATCGATTTTTAAGGTGTCGAAAGAGTATTTTTGTAGATAACTTAAGGATGAGTAGCCTGTGCCAAAATCATCTAGGGATATGCGGATACCGAGTTCTTGTAGTTTTTGGATGGCATTGTGGGCAATGTGTTCATCCTGCATCAGCATGCCTTCGGTAATTTCAAGTTCTAAGGCGGTGGGGGGCAATTGATAGAGGGTGAGTAAGTCGGCTATGTGTTCGCTAAAGCGGGGATTGCGCATTTGCAAAGGGGAAATATTGATGGCGATTTTAAACTCTTGGCCTACCTCGCGACACCATTTTGCCGCCTGAGACAGCGCGGTATGCAATACAAAATTGCCAATATCGATAATCTGGCCATTACGTTCAGCTAAGGCGATGAATCTGTCTGGGGCGACATTGCCAAGGATGGGATTATGCCAGCGCAGCAGGGCTTCGGCACCAATCACTTGCTTCGTCTTTAAGTTAATAAAGGGTTGGTAATGCAGACTTAATTCGTTCTTGTTCAGCGCATCGACCAAGTGGGATTCCAGTTGATAGCGTAGGTTTAAAGCGGCTTGCGTATCTTGATTAAAGAAGCTGTGAGTTGAGCCATCAGCCTTGCTGATCGTCATGGCAGCTCCGGCTTTTTGCAGCAGGATGGCGGCATCGATACCATCCATAGGCGCTTGTGCTATGCCCATGCTCGAGGGAATCGTGATTACAAAATCAGCCACACCAAAGGGCGTGTTACAGCAGTTAAGCACTTTATTGATGAGTTTATTGGTTTCGTTATTCGAAGGTTTGTGGGCTTGAATAATCACAAACTCGGCGCCAGCGATGCGGGCGATAAAGGTGTTTTCATCGGTATAGTGCTGTAAACGTTGGCTGAGAATAGTGAGAATTTTATCGCCAATCAGGTAACCATAACTGTCGTTGATGGATTTGAAATTGCGCAGCCCAAGATAGAGTACTGAAATCTTTTCTTTGCGATTAACTTTTTCGAGCATGATCGACAGACTATTAATCAAATTGATGCGGTTGGGTAATCCCGTGAGCGGATCGTAGCTTTTATGGTATTCCAGTGAGGTTTCGGTGGAGGTGCGGTTTTCGATTTCTTTAATGAGCTTACCGCTAAGTTCGGCGAGTTCATGGGTGCGCTGTTGTACTTTTTGCTCTAGCTGCTGATTGTGCAGTTGTAGCTTAGCCTGTTGATAAAGGGTGACTAGGTTAGCTTCGATACCATTTTGAAACCGAGCGAGTAAGCTGCGAAAAGATTGGCGGTAATTATGCTCTTGGCTATCGAGCATGCAGATAGTGCCAAAGGCACTGCTATCTGGCCAACGTAAAGGTAAACCACATTATGCGATCATGCCGAGTTTAATGTCAGGATTTTTGTCCCAGTTTTTATCTTTTAGGGCGTTAGGAATGTGGAGTTCCTTACCTTCTTTGATCACTGTTTCGCAGTAAAGCCCGTGGCCTAAACTGTCTTTATCATGTTTTTTATAGGGATTACCTTGGGTGCGGCTCGAGGTAAAGACCTCAATATCGGTTTGATGGACACGCATGATCAAAGCGGCGGGAGTGTCGACTAATTCAGAGAGCAAATCTAAGGTTTGTTGCCAGTTATCAACCATTTCTTGGGGAACAACGATTTTGTCTGTGTCGATAGCAATGTCGGCAAATAAACGATCTTTTTGAGACTGGTTAATGGCGAGGTTGTATGGCATGAATGCTCAGTCCTAGAGGCGCGATACTATTCATAAACTATAGTCTTTTTACTCATGATGTGAGTCTTTTCGGTAAATTTAGTTACTGCAAAATCTCGGTTCTATCTTAAATACTGCGCTGTTAGATCTCTTAAGTGTTAGGTAAGAATTCAACGGTACTCTAACACTAAATGTTCTGGTTTTTGGATTTATTAGTGAATAACTATCTGAAAGATAAAGTTATGATGACATTTATGGATTTTGCTAAGGGGCATTTAATTACGCCGCTTTTAGTGTTTGCAGTGATCATAGTGGGGCTTGAATGGACTCACGCTGATATGAAAGTCGCGACTTTGTTATTTCATTGGCAAGGGGGCATCGACTCTTGGCCATTGAGAGGATATTGGTTGACCGAAGATTTACTGCATGTCACTGGGCGTAACTTTGTCATCTTGCTGGCGGTGAGTGTCGTAGTCGGCATTGCCTTTAGTTTTCGAAGTGACAGGGTAAAACCGTACCGCAAGGGCCTGATTTACCTATTTAGTAGCGTATTGGCGAGTGTGTTGCTGGTCCGAATTGGCAAGAGCGTTACTCACATGACCTGCCCGTGGGATGTGATTGAGTTTGGCGGCCATATGATACATTCATCCTTGTTTTCTCGTTTACCTAAAAGTGCTGAGTTTGGTCAATGTTTCCCGGGTGGTCATGCCAGCGGCGGGTTTGCTTGGGTTGCCTTGTATTACGTGCTGCGTGAGTATCGCCCGCATTTAGCTAAGTTTGGATTAATCTTTGGTTTGAGTTTAGGCCTAGTATTTGGCATTGGCCAAGAGTTACGCGGCGCCCACTTCTTGAGTCATGATTTATGGAGTTTAGCCATAGCATGGACGTCCGCTAGCCTACTCTACTATGTGTTTTTTCTGCGCTCGCCTGCGTTTAGAAAGTCTAAATTGGTCGCTTTGGGTCAAATGTTCAAGGTTATAAGTAGTGGAATACCGCAAAAATAACGAGCTGCGAAGCTAAAGCCCTGAGTCCTTATTGGGTTCAGTGTTTTTTTATGGCTTAAAATCTAAATTCGAAGCGCATATCAGGTCTGCGTAGGCGAGATCTTTCATCTAACAGTTGGTTTTTTTCGTTGAGTAGGCTGTTTTTCTGTTTCAATAAGTCAGCCTTGTCGGTGAGATTATTGATCTTGCCATCAAGACTGCTTATTTCTCTCTCTATGGTATTTAAGCGATCGGCAATCTCAGTTAAACGTTTGTTGGTCAGGTATTGTTGATGGCCTTGGTTATAGCGCTCAACAAACTGGTTATTACTGCAAACCCCATAATAACTTTCTCCCGCTAAGCCTACGCGGTAGCCATTTTCTGGCACGCAGTAACTGGCTAACCCTTGCTGGTATCCTTGTTTCCACTGCGCGGTATCGACACTGAGATTAAATTCACGACAATCTTTTTGATATTGATTTAATTGCCCAGAACTTGTCCCACGGTTGCCATCGGCAAGCCCAAGGGCAAACCAATCACTATTGGCGCATTCTTCAATAGATAAGCTGCTGCATTGAGTCAGGGATAAGACTGAAAGTGCGAGGAAAATGCTGGGATAGTGCATGGATAAGTTCTCTATATGTTGTGGCGTTTAGGATAAAGGCTCTTATGGGGGAGATCTAGCTATATATACCGCCGTTTATACGGTCATAGATGCGTTTTGTTGGGCTGAATCCATCACAGTTTAGCGGATGAAGGCATGATAACCAGCTGATATTGTGTTAGTTTGTGGTTAATACTTTAAATGTCTGCTTTGGTGCTCGCTATGATTTCACTTATTTCATCTGCGTATTCAGCTTCATTACCGGCAGTTAAGTCGGCTCATCAATCCCTTGATACCGCCGAGCCAAGCGGACTTAAATCCTTTACCTATGGTGCATTAGGGCTGGCGGCTCCTAAAGCTGAGGTCAGTTTTGATGGCAATGCAAGGAGTAAAATATCTGAGCCTAGTGCGGATGATGTAGATGACGTTAAGAGTTCAAACGACACTTATTACAGTGCAGGCCAAATATTGAAAGCGGCGGCGACTGTGGGCAGTGTGATTGCCTTGTTTGTTTGAGTTAAGTTCCTGCACCAATTTAGCTCTGGGTATTATTTCAACTGGCTTGAATTGGTATATTCGCCGCGGAATATGGCTTGTTGTTTTGAGTCTGGTTTTATTTGGGTGAGCATAAAAGAATATTCTTTTAGTTAAAGTGGTATTTTCAGTCTCTTTCTTTGCCAAAGCGCTGAGTAAATCTGGTATTGTGTTTAACACGCAAGTGCATTAGTTTTTACTTAAAATTCGTTTAACAATCCTAAACTATATTCATCAAACTTCCGCTGGAGACCGCTTTTGTATGAAGATTTGCCCGCAGTATTCCATATCATGCCTAAGTAAGGTATAAGGGCGCTATGAAAACTCCGAAACGAATCCAACCCCTGGTTGATGAAGGACTGGTCGATGAGGTCATTAGCCAGTTAATGAGCGGTAAAGAAGCGACTGTGTACGTTGTACGCAGTGGTGATGATATCCGCTGTGCCAAAGTCTATAAAGAAGCGGACAAGCGCAGTTTTAAGCAAGCTGTGTTATATCAAGAAGGCCGAAAAGTCCGTAACAGTCGTCGTGCGCGCGCGATGGAAAAAGGGTCTAAATTTGGCCGCGATCAGCAGGAAGAAGCTTGGCAAAATGCCGAGGTTGAAGCACTTTACCGTTTAGCGAATGCAGGTGTGCGGGTGCCAACGCCTTACGGCTGTTTCGATGGTGTGTTGCTGATGGAGTTAGTGACGGATGCCGAGGGCAATGTCGCGCCGAGATTAAACGATGTCAGTATGTCGGCAGAAAAAGCATTGAAGGATCATGCGTTGGTGATGACCTATGTTAAACGTATGCTCTGTGCGGGGTTAGTGCACGGTGACTTGTCTGAGTTTAACGTGTTAGTTGATAGTGAAGGGCCAGTGATTATCGACTTACCTCAGGCCGTCGATGCCGCTGCAAATAACCATGCTAAATGGATGTTAGCGCGTGATGTGAATAACATGACTCAATACTATGGTTTGTATGCTCCTGAGCTGCTAAAAACACAATACGCCAAAGAAATTTGGGCCTTGTTTGAAGCCGGTGAATTGAAGCCTGAAACGCCATTAACGGGTGAGTTTACCGAAGTGCTGGTTGAAGCCGATGTTAGTGCGGTCTTGGAAGAAATCCAAGCAGCCTTCGAAGAGGCACAAGAGCGTAAGCAGCGGATCCAAGAGGCAAACGAAGAAGACTATTAATCGTCAGTCGTTGTTTTTCACCCATAAAAAAGACGCTCAAAGTAGCGTCTTTTTTATGCTAAAAATTAAGTGAAATTATTATTTTTGTTATTGATTTTATTGTTGTTATTTAATTTTTGGCGTTAGCCAATCCTTGGCTTAATCCCCGATGGAAGCTGGGGCCATCCTTGTTGCTACAAACAAGCTAGCAATCATCGAACAGTGTGATAAAAGGACAAGAGTTGAGAGAGAAATATGTTCATGACTTGGGGGAGCACAATTCACATATTTAATCTTTGGGGAAGACAACTCCCTCAATCCTTGCCGAAACCTTGGTCACTCTTCAGTCAATCTATGTAATACCAATCACGGCCTTCCTTGGCGCACTACACTCATTGCAGTGCTGGATCATCATTGATTCTGTGAATAAAATGACAAGGCCAGAGAGAGAAATATGTTCATGACTTGGGGGAGCACAATTCACATATTTGATCTTGGGGGAGATAACTCCCTCCCTAGTCTTGCCGAAACTTTTGCATTGTCCCTATCCGTTTATTGCTGTTAATACTATTTCCCAATCTTCGCTGGGTTCATCAATTTGGACGACAAGGCCGGACTAAAAAGGGCGCTGTTATTATTGTTGTTAGCACATCTTTTACATCGTTAGCGTTATCAGCAGGGCGATATGCAATCTCGTCCGGCCTTGTCTATTCGGGCACGTTTAGCTTGTTGTACAGGCTAACCTATCGTGCGTAGCTCTTGATTGAGCTGTTTAATTTTTTTCTGTAGCTGGGCAATCTCACTCATTAATGCGCATTCTCTTTGCTGGGGTTGCAGATCGCTTTCTCGCACCCATTGGTAGACTGCCTTAGCAGATAAACCGTATTGACGTGCAACATCCGACAGTAAGCGACCTTGTACTTTAACCTCGGTGATAACATGTAGCTTGAGACTATTTTCTGCGATTCCCATGAGCGTTCCCTCTTTTACTGCCTTCGAACCAAAATATGACCGTTTGCGTTGCCTTTTATTGATGATAGTGACGCTGTTCTAAATCCCACTGGCTCAAACCTAGATGGCGCAGACAAATCCATTCGTGGCGACATAGTGCGATAAAGTTCATGACCGTTTTCATACTTCCTCCTTCATGACCCTAAATACTCGAGCCCATTTTCTGTCTCGATAGGTCCATTTAATTTGGATTAATCCTGTTGAAGTCGACTCTAGTTTTCGGCGATGTTTACCGCGTCTGACTGTCTACTCACTTAGTAGTATGTAAAATTCGTGCCAATATTCTAATTTTTATTTTATCCTTTTAAATCATTGCATTGCACCTTCGATTAAAACGGCGTTATTTTTTAGTGCTGCCAATAAAGGTGCAAGGTGCACTATTTCGGTGCCATAGACTTGATATGAAATTGGGCGGTACAAGCCATGATTGAAGCCCGAAATCTGTATCTTTGCTGACTAAAATCTGGATTAGCATAATTGAAGATGGATAAAGGATTGTCTCCAGCGCAATTGCTTATATACTGCCTGCTTTGTGGCAATCCCTAGGTCATTCGTATTACCTAATGGACGTGATATTTCTTGCCCTTTTGAGCGGTATTCACAGTCATCAATCATATAAAGAGGTTATAAATGATGAAGTGTTTTCAGGCAGTGCAATCTAAACCATCCCTGTTAGCCATAGTGGTAATGACAACCGCGCTAGTTGCATCGGGTTGTACAACAATCAATCCCTATTCAAACGAAGAACAAACCGCTAAAGCGACCAGTGGCGCATTAATTGGTGCCGTCGCGGGTGCCGCAATTGGAGTGGTATCTTCGAGCAAGAGCGACCGCGGTAAAGGTGCTTTAATTGGTGCTGCATCGGGCGCTGCAGTCGGTGGTGGTATTGGTTATTATATGGATGTGCAAGAAACCAAATTACGCCAACAATTAGCCTCAACGGGCGTGAGTGTGACCCGTAACGGCGATAACATCATTTTGAATATGCCTAATGAAGTGACCTTCGGCGTAGATCAAACCGAGTTAAGTGACGGTGCTAAACGCGTGCTGAATTCAGTGGCGGTTGTGGCCAAGGAATACAGCAAAACGCAGCTTAACGTATTAGGTTATACCGACAGCAGTGGCTCAGACTCTTACAATTTACGTCTGTCACAGGTCCGTGCTAGCGAAGTTGGTAATTACTTGATGAGTAAAGGCGTTGCCTCTGCCCGTGTAAAATCAAAAGGTATGGGTGAAGCGAGTCCTATTGCATCAAATGCCAATGCAAATGGCCGAGCACAAAACCGCCGCGTTGAGATCATACTAATACCAACGGGTAAATAGTCTGGTCTAAGCACAAAGTTCTCGCTGAAAAAGTCGCCAGGGGCGACTTTTTTGTTTTCAGTGGTGGGCTAATTGAGTGATTAGCTTGCCGTGCTTCAATTAGACAATTTGTCCTTTATGAAGCGCACCTTGAGTGACCTGCACCACAAACATATCACTGCTAATTACCTTGGGATGAGTTCGGCTTGATCCCTTTATCGATTTCACGTTCTGTATGGGAATAAGTCACAAGAATGACTTTTAGTGCCTAAAGGAGAATATGACTATGATAAGCCAAAATGTGTTAGTAGCCTTGAGTTTAAGTCCTGTCATCATGGTGACGGCTGTACAAGGAGTGCCGATGAAAGCCGAAGTGACCACAGGAGCCGCGCCGATAGAACTGCGCGCCGCAGGCAGTCTAAAGGCTGCGATGAGTGATATTATTACTGCTTATCAAGCACAGTCGCAAATGAGTGTTGTAGCGCAATATGCGCCCTCAGGTTTATTGTTAAAACGCATTCAAGAGGGCGAGAAAGTCGATATCTTTGCCTCGGCGAATATGAAACATCCACAGGCATTAGTGGATTCGGGTCAGGGCGAAGCGGTGCAAATGTTTGCCCGTAATCAACTCTGCGCTGTTGCTCAAGACACAGTTCAGGTGACGAGTTCGACGTTACTCGATACCTTGTTAGATCCTAAGATTAAAGTCGGCACCTCAACCCCGAAAGCCGACCCCGCGGGTGATTATGCCTGGGCCGTTTTTGCTAAGGCCGAAGCGGTAAAACCCAATGCGAAAGCTGCGTTAGAGACCAAGGCATTACAACTGGCGGGCGGCCCTGAGAGCGTTAAACCGCCTAAAGATCGCAACCCCTATGGCTGGGTGATGGAAAACAAGCAAGCGGATATCTTTTTAACCTATTGCACTAATGCTGTGCTGGCTAAAAAAGAAGTGCCGAGTTTACAAATCATCGACTTACCGCAGGAGCTCGCCGTGGGTGCCGACTATGGTTTACTGGTTTTACAAGGCGCTAATACTGCCGCTAAGCCGTTAGCTGAGTTTATTCTATCGACAAAAGGCCAAGCGATTTTGAGCAGTTATGGTTTCCAACCTCCGGCAAAATAGCCTTCTTTAGTTTTCCTGCGGGATAAAAAACGGCACCTTTGAGGTGCCGTTTTTGTTATTAGCTCAAACTGTTAAAGCGTTAGTTCATCAAGTAGAGCGTCGCTAACCCGAGGAAGGCGAACAGGCCAACCACGTCAGTGACTGTGGTGAGCACCATACCGCCAGCGAGGGCAGGATCGATTTTAAGTCTTTTTAAAATCAATGGAATACTCGCACCTGCAAGCCCTGCTACTGTCATGTTGATCAGCATGGCGCTACCAATTAATCCCGCCAGTGCCATATCATCCTTCCATAGCCACACGGCGACAAAGACTAAAATAGACCACATCAAGCCATTGAGAAAACCAATAGATAGCTCTTTACCGATAAGCCAGCGGGCGTTGCTTTGGCCGATATGGCCTAAAGCAATACCACGGATCACGAGCGCTAAGGTCTGATTACCGGCAACACCGCCCATGCTAGGGACAATCGTCATTAGGATGGCGATAGTGGCAAATTGCTCAATAGTGCCTTCAAACATATTGCTGACCGACGAGGCGAGCAGGGCGGCGAATAAGTTAATCGTGAGCCAGAGCGAGCGACGTAGGGTACTTTTTAGTACAGGACCAAAGGTATCTTCATCTCCGTCCATCCCCGCCATACCCATCATGGAATGTTCAGCATCTTCGCGGATAACATCGACTACGTCATCGATTGTGATACGCCCGAGCAGCTTACCATCACTGTCGACGACAGGTGCCGATACCCAGTCATTGCGTTCGAATTTCTGCGCGACTTCGCTGTCGGACATGCTCACCGGAATACTTTGAATATTGGGATCCATGATATTGCGAATTGTGGTGCTTGGCGCGCAAGTCAGTAGATCTGCCAGCCTAACACCGCCAAGGACTTTGTCCTGTTTGTCGACCACATATAAGGTATCTGTGGTGTCGGGTAGGTTGCCCCTTTGCCGAAGATAGCGCAGCACCACATCGATATTCACATCGGGTCTTAAGGTGACTGTATCTGTGTTCATCAAGCTGCCGGCGGTCTCATCTGGATAAGATAGAGCTTGTTCTACCCTCAGGCGATTTTGCTCCGTCATCGATTGCAACACTTGTTTGTAAACGGCGTCGGGAAGACTTCGCAGAATATAGGCGAGATCGTCGGTGTCCATGCTTGCTGTCGCTTTCGCGACTCGCTCAGGGCTCATGCTGCGGATCAGTGGGTCTTTGAGTTCTTCACTCAACTCATCGAGTATGTCGCCTATTTGTTCCTGATCGATGAGCTGCCACAGTACTTGTCTGGCACTTGGCGGTGATGATTCTAAGATCAGTGCGATATCTGAGGCGGCCATTTTTTGCAGCATATTGCGCACGTGTACGAACATGCCGCTGCTAAGCGCTTGGTTTAACTGGTCAAGACTATGTCCGGTGTGATCGTTTTCTGCATTATCTACGGGCATTTGTCCTCCATGGTGCGGCAAATTGGTTTGAGATCTTGGTGTCGGGCTAGGATTTAGCGGTGACTAAGCGTCAGTCGATGACACAGATTAAGGCGGCTAAGGTAAGGTTAAGGCCAGCGCAATGACCGCTAGTGTAATCGCCTGTGGCTTGTATCGTCGAGCGACAAATGTCTTGCCATGTGTGAATGACAAGTTTTTTAAACTAGACATGAAGTGAAACTAACGATGAAGTGCTTAGTGTGAAGTGAAACTAACAGGCTTCGTCAAACTTAGCGTCGATTAAGGCACAAATGGCATCGAGAGCCGGCTCTGCATCTGGGCCTTCGGCGATCAGCTTAATGGTTTTACCCATACCAGTTTCAAGCATCAGTAAGCCAAGTACACTGGCGGCCGATGCTTGTTTATCGCCTTGGATTAAGGTGATGGTCGCATCAAACTCGGAAGCCAGTACCACCAACTTAGTGGCGGCACGGGCATGTAAACCGAGCTTATTACAGATGGTTATCTGACGTTCAAGCTTTGGCATTATTGAGCTCTCGATGACGGGCATAAACTTTATGTTTACCGTTACTAAAGCGTTTTGCCAATTGCTCTGCGACGTAAACCGATCTGTGCTGTCCACCTGTGCAGCCAATCGCCACAGTTAAATAACTGCGATTGTTACGCTCGAGGTGCGGCAGCCAAGTCTCCAGTAAATTTTCGATTTGCCAGATGAACTTATTGACCAGTGGTTGGCGATTTAAGAACTCAGCTACGGGTTCATCTAAGCCAGTCAATGGCCGCAGCGCCAACTCCCAGTGGGGATTGGGCAGGAAGCGCACATCGAACATAAAGTCGGCTTCGGTGGGCATTCCGTGCTTAAAGCCAAAGGACTCGAAGTTGATCACGAGTTCTTTATCGACACTACCAAGGAGAATTTGTCTGACTTGGTCGCTTAAATCATAGATATTCAGATTCGACGTATCTATGTAGTGATCGACCAGTTTTGACATAGGCTCGAGCAGTTTTCCCTCCAGCTTTATCGCTTCTTGCAAAGAGACTCGGCTCTTCGACAAAGGATGCAAACGGCGGGTTTCGCTGTAACGCTTGAGCAGAATTTTATCGCTGGAGTTAAGGAAGAAGCTCGTTAACTCAGTATCTGGAGGTAGGCTAGCGAGTTGTTTCACTAAGACCTTATCCTGCTCAGGCATGTTACGCACGTCGACACTGATGGCGACGAGATCGTTACTGCCTTTGAGTTGCTCAAGCAAACTGCCAATCAATGGCAAGGGAAGGTTATCGACACAATAATAGCCGAGATCTTCGAGTACCCTAAGGGCGACAGATTTGCCTGAGCCTGAGCGGCCCGACACTATGACCAGTTTCATCCAGTGATTACCTGATAGAGTTCCGTTTCATCATGCGTCTTGCGTAATTGCTTTAATATTTGCTTGTCGCTCAGCTTTTCGGCCATGCAAGACAAGGTACTTAAGTGCTGCTGACATTGGTCTGCAGGCACCAGTAGTGCAAATAAAATATCAACAGGTTGCTTATCGATAGCATCAAATGCTATCGGCTCTTCACACTTAATTAGTATGGCAATGGGCTGATCTATATCGGCTAGTCGACCATGTGGAATGGCGATGCCGTTACCTATACCTGTGCTCCCCATCTTTTCGCGCGCCACTAGGCTTTCGAATATCTCTTGAGATGAGAGGGTCGGGTACTGGGCAGCGACTAAGTCGCTGATGAGTTCCAGTACCTTTTTCTTGCTGCCCGGAGTGGCGCAGGTAGTGCACTCCGGCCGCAGTATGGTACAAAGTTCCATTATTAGTGTTTTGTTAACTTCTCTTTGTGTTTAATAACCTGACGGTCAAGCTTGTCAATCAGGGCGTCTATAGCGGCATACATGTCAGCATGCTCTGAAGTAGCAAAAACTTCACCACCTATGAGGTTTATTCTCGCTTCGGCAATCTGTTGCATTTTCTCAACATTGAGCACAACGTGCACATTATTGATCTGTTCGAAATGGCGTTCAAGTTTTGAAAACTTTTCTTCTACATATGCACGTAACGATTCGGTAATTTCGATATGGTGCCCACTTAGGTTTATTTGCATAGAAACGTCCTCCGATATCCACTGTAGGTTATAAACTTTTACGCTGATTAGAAGGTGGAATAAGCATAGCCTCTCGGTACTTCGCAATGGTTCTGCGGGCTACGTTGATCCCTTGTTCTGCCAGAAGTTGTGCCATCTTACTATCGCTTAATGGTTTTTTCTGGTTTTCCGCTGCAACCAGTTTCTTGATAAAGGCTCTGATTGCTGTGGATGAGCACTCACCACCATCGTCAGTACCGACGTGGCTAGAGAAGAAGTATTTTAGTTCAAAAAGTCCCTTAGGGGTATGCATGTATTTTTGAGTTGTGACCCGTGAGATGGTGGACTCATGCATTTCTACCGCTTCGGCAATATCGTTAAGCACCATAGGCTTCATGGCTTCTTCACCGTACTCAAAGAAACCTTGCTGATATTGCACTATGCAATTAGCAACTTTAAGCAAAGTATCGTTACGGCTTTCTAGGCTCTTAATAAACCATTTAGCCTCTTGCAGATGGCCGCGAATAAATTGGCTATCGGCTTGGTTTTTGGTACTGCGTGCCATAGAAGCATAATGTTGATTTACATTGATTTTGGGCATGCAGTCAGGATTAAGCTCAACGACCCAGCGGCCATTTTTCTTCGACACAGACACATCTGGGATAACGTATTCGTCATTATTGGGCGTGATCAACAAACCTGGGCGAGGATTGAGGGTTTGGATAAGTGCTATACCATCCCTTAATTCATCTTCTTTTAATTTAGTCTTACGCATCAATAATCTAAAATCACGGGCGGCGATCAGATCTAAATGATCTTTGATCAGCATGCGGGCGTTTTCTAGGTTGGGAGTATCAGCGGCGAAATGCGACAGTTGGATCAGCAGGCATTCACTTAAATCGCGGGCGGCAACGCCTATGGGATCAAAATGCTGAATGCGCTTGAGTACGGCTTCGACTTCGTCAAGCTCAACTTCAGGATTGCCCATGGCTTCGAGAATTTCTTCAGTGCTTTGGGTGAGATAGCCCTGATCGTCGATGGCATCAATAATGGCGGTGGCAATGGCTAAATCGGTTTCAGAAAACGGCGTGAGGTTTTTTTGCCATTCTAAGTGTTCGTACAAACCTTCACTGGTCTCGCCTTGGAAGGGCATATCGTCTTCACGACTGCCGCCGGGGCCTGAGTTTGGGGAGGCGGTAAACACTTCATCCCATGTGGTGTCCATGGGGAGCTCATCGGGCATGGATTCTTTGGTTAGCGACTCTGCCGTGTCTATGGTGGAGCTGTCTTTTTCTGGTGGCAGAGTGCTAGATTCACTGAAATCCGTATCGGATAGCGTTTGGTTTACAGGGGGTTTAGTGGCGTCGAATTGATCCTCTTCCAGCTCGAGAAGGGGATTAGAATCTAATGCTTGCTGGATCTCTTGCTGCAGTTCTAATGACGACAGTTGCAACAGACGTATGGCCTGTTGTAATTGTGGCGTCATGGTTAACTGTTGACCCAGTTTGAGCTGGAGTGACGCTTTCATGTTACCGCTGATCCCTACGTTATTATTGTTGGAGGAGGTCGCTTATTATCATTTTGAGTGAAGCCTAATGGCGGTATAAATTGTCTCCATAGGCTTCGCTCGATTAACTATAGCCTGAATTGTTCACCTAAGTACACAGCCCTAACTTGCTGATTGTCTAAGATCTCTGCTGGAGTTCCTTCGGCAATCAGGTTTCCGTGACTCACAATATAAGCATGTTCACATACATCTAATGTCTCGCGGACATTATGGTCTGTGATCAGTACGCCAAGGCCGCGACTTTTGAGTTGTTCGATAATCTTCTTGATGTCGATAACCGAAATAGGATCGACGCCGGCAAACGGTTCATCGAGCAAAATGAACTTAGGATTAGCGGCTAAAGCCCGCGCAATTTCGACGCGACGACGTTCGCCACCCGACAATGACATGCCTTGGCTGTCACGGATGTGGGTGATATGAAACTCTTCGAGCAGATGTTCTAGTTCTTCTTCTCGTTCTTCGTTTTTAAGTTCTTTACGAGTTTGCAGTACGGCCATGATGTTGTCATGAACAGTTAGCTTACGAAAGATACTGGCTTCCTGCGGTAAGTAACCTATGCCTTTGCGGGCACGCAGATGCATAGGATCTGCGGTTAAATCATCATCGTCGATAAAGATATGCCCCTTATCGCTCTTCACTAGCCCGACAACCATGTAAAAGGTCGTGGTTTTACCGGCACCGTTTGGACCGAGTAGGCCAACGACTTGACCGGTTTTTACCGTCAGACTGACGTCTTTAACCACTTGGCGACTCTTGTAACTTTTTGCCAGATTTTGTGCTCTTAAGGTGATTTGGGTCATTTAGAGTCCTGCTTTTTTACAGGTTTATCCGCCGGAGCGTCTGATTTAGCATCATCTTGATAGTTTTCAGGCTGAATAATAGTGATCACGCGATCGTCACCACTGCCAGTACTCTCGGCCATCAATTTCTGTTGAATCATGTTATAGCGGATTAAATTGCCTGTAACTTGGCTACCTGCTTGATCTAATGACGCCATACCTTTCAGTGTTAAGGTGCGGCTTGCCATATCGTAACGAATTTCTTTCGCGCTTGCCGATGCTGGGCGACCATCGTCTAATATTTGGCTATACGTAGCAGGGTTGCCTGTGGCGACCAAAGTTTTGCTATTTTCACCTTCAGCGGAAAATGCACGCAGTTCATTTGCTTGGATTTTTATTGAGCCTTGGGTAACTTCAACTGGACCAAAGAAGATGATCTGGTTGTTTTTGATATCCGCAGTTTGGCTCACAGCTTTAATTTTGACTTCTTGCTTTAAGTCGCCCACTTTCGCGAAAGCACTCATGCTCATAATTAGCATTAGGCTGGCAAGTAATACGTTATTTTGCTTCATATGTTCCTACTACCTGACTGGTCAATTGCACTTCTTGCGCGTTGAGGTCGGCATAAAGGCCTTGGCCTTGAATATTAAAATCTTTCCCTGTGACGTAAATGGTACGGTCAGAGGTCATTATCATAGTGTTGAGATCGAGTTCCAGATAACTGGTGGACAAGGTCTGAATCGGTTCTTCTGGGCTAATGGCATCGATAATAACATTATTTTCTAATACAACCTTGCCAGTTTCCTTGTTTAGCTTGCCCTGATCAGCCCTGAGCTGCCATTGTGCTTTACCTTGGTCTGGATAAACAAGATAAACAGGTTGAGTAAAGAAAGTTTGATTCGTTGAATCATAATGTTCCATGTGTTTCGCCGTCACACGGCTATTCACTAGTCCTTGCTCATTGAACTCAACACTGCGCAGATCTTCAACGATGAAATCTGGGGTATTTTGATCTTTAACTCTGTTATCGGAATCACCGCTGTGTTTGTTCTGGACCTGCCAGTAAAGCGCTAGTGCGGTTCCAAAAAAAGCGATAATCGCGAGTGTCACACGACTCATATACTCATTCCATGGGCCGAAGTGAATTTATTTTGACTTAGGAGTAACAGATCTGTGAGTTCACGCAGTGCACCGTGGCCACCATTGAGCGTAGTCACAAAATGGGCGTGTTGGCGTACATAGGGGTGGCCGTCAGCAACACTGACCGCTAAACCGACGACATTCATCACGGGGAGATCGACAATATCATCACCGATATAAGCCACTTCTTCTGGGGTGACACCATAAAGTGCGAGCAATGCTTCATAGGGCTCGAACTTATTGTCTACGCCTTGGTAAATATGGGTAACACCAAGGGCTGTCATACGGTTTTCAACGATTTTGGATTGACGTCCTGTGATCACGGCGAGGTTGAAACCGCTGGTGAGGAGTGAGCGCACGCCATAACCGTCACGGGTATGGAAGGCTTTGAGCTCTTCGCCGCTATTGCTCAAGTAAATACGGCCGTCGGAAAACACCCCATCGACGTCACAGATTAACAGTTTAATCTTTTGCGCGCGTTGCCACACATCATCACTGATTGGGCCGTAAAATCCTTGCTGTGGCATTAAATGACTCCTGCTTTAACCATGTCTAGCATGTTAAGAGCGCCGATAGGATGGCGATCTTTATCAATAACAATTAATCCGTTGATGTTTTTTGAGTCCATCACTTGCAGCGCTTGGGCGGCCAATACATTATCCGTGATCGTGACGCAGTTACGGGTCATCACATCGGCAATGGGCGTCGTGCGTAAATTCACTTCGGCATCGATAACGCGGCGTAAATCACCATCGGTGAAGATACCAACCAGCTTGCGCTGATCATCGATAATCGCCGTCATGCCTAAGCCTTTCTTGGAGATTTCGTACAGGGCTTCTGTGATGCAAATATCGTGGTTGACGAGCGGTAAGTCATCACCGCTGTGCATCACATCACAGACTTTTAACAGCAACTTACGTCCTAATGCACCGCCGGGATGGGACATAGCAAAATCATCACGGGTAAAGCCTTTTGCTTGCAGCAGCGCAATGGCGATGGCATCGCCCATCACTAAGGTTGCTGTGGTACTTGAGGTGGGGGCAAGTCCAAGTGGGCAAGCCTCTTCTGGGACTTCGATACATAAATGCACTTTAGATAATCGCGCCATATTCGATTCGGGTTTACCCGTTACCGCAATAACAGGCACGCCCATACGTTGGATGACCGGCATTAAGGTGAGGATTTCGCTCGACTCACCGGAATTTGAAATCGCTAAAATCACATCGTTATCGGCCAATACACCCAGATCGCCGTGGCTGGCTTCACCCGGATGCACAAAAAATGCGGGCGTTCCTGTGCTGGCGAGGGTGGCTGAAATCTTATTGCCGATATGGCCCGATTTGCCCATTCCCATGACAATCACTTTGCCTGTGCAGTTGAGGATCAACTCGCAAGCTTCTGCAAATTCAGCCGAATCAACATATTGATAAAGATTGTCTAGGGCTGACTTTTCAATGTCGATAACTTTACAACCCCATTGGCGCAGTTGTGATTTGTCTACCATGTCTATCTCTCTTTTTGCATTGTCTTTGTCGCCCCATTGATGGGATTGGAATAGCACAATTTGGTACGCGATAAAGATGATATGTAATAGGCTTTCTGCCAAGTATTAGTTTGTTTTCAGACAATTTAGCTTATGTCTTACTGTGGTTTATTACCGAAAACAGCAAAACAATTGCGGCAGGCTAGAGCGATTGATCCGACTCGTCAAGTTCAGCTGCGTTAGCTATTCATGCACAATAACGTGTTTAGCGGCAGAAGGTCTTGAGCAATATCATCGTCTTTGTCGTTTATTTCAATGGATTTATCCCATATCGCAGCGGGTATTACCCTATGGGATGCCTCTATTGCGCAATTGCGTATCGACTCTCCCCGATAAAAGTGGGCGAAGAGTGAGCTAAGTGCGAACGAATTAGCCAATACTGCCAATTCTGCAACTAGGTTGAAAACATTAAGTAACATTTTACCTGTGCAGAGTGAAAACTTAGGGCGCATTTTCGCTGTAAATGAGGCAAATTGAAAGTATCGCAGGGCGATAGTGTCGATTCGGTTGTAGGTTAAAGCGCAATTACGTACAATTTGCGGCTCTTCGATTGGTCAGTCTCGGAAGACTAGGATCACCTCATTTGCAAATGTCGGAATCAAGCATGACTCAAGAACAAACGCCGTTGGTTGAGATCCGTAATTTGGGGTTTAGCCGCGGTCAGCGTGTGATATATGAAGATATTAGCCTGTCCATTCCAAGGGGCAAGGTGACGGCGATCATGGGGCCGAGCGGCATAGGCAAAACGACTCTGTTGAAATTGATTGGCGGCCAATTAACGCCTGACCATGGACAAGTGTTATTCGACGGTCACGATATCCATGGCGTGAGTCGCAATGAATTATTTAGTCTGCGTAAGCGGATGAGCATGCTGTTTCAGAGTGGCGCGCTGTTTACCGACATTAATGTGTTCGATAACGTGGCGTTTGCGCTGCGTGAACATTCTGGACTGCCTGAAGACATTATTCGCACTATCGTGCTGATGAAGCTTGAAGCCGTAGGTTTACGTGGTGCAGCTCAGATGATGCCAAGCGAGTTGTCCGGTGGTATGCAACGCCGCGCCGCATTGGCTAGAGCCATAGCGCTTGAACCTGAAATGGTGATGTACGATGAGCCTTTTGCAGGGCAAGACCCAATATCGATGGGCGTGTTAGTAAAGCTTATTCGTGAGTTATCCGATGCGCTGAATCTGACTTCCATTGTAGTGTCCCACGATGTGGATGAAGTGCTTGGCATTGCCGATTATGTATATGTGGTGGCTGACAAAAAAGTCATCGCCCACGGTACCCCTGAAGAATTAAAGTACGCTGATAATCCGCAGTTGAAACAGTTTATTCAAGGTGCTCCGGACGGCCCTGTGCCGTTCCATTATCCGGCAAATGATTACCAGCAAGAATTAATGGCAAAAGGAGTTGGCAAGTGAAGTTAATCGACAGTATTGCCGACTTAGGCCGCAGCGCGATTGAGCTAGTGCTCGGTTTTGGCCGTGCAGGCCTTATGCTGTGGGGCGCGATTTTTCGCTGGCCACGCGTGCGTAAAGGTTTTCCGTTATTAGTGCGCCAGATTTATGTGGTCGGTGTGCAATCCATGGTGATTATTTTAGTCTCAGGACTCTTTATCGGCATGGTGCTCGCACTGCAAGGCTACAACATCTTAGTTGGTTTTGGCACCGAAGAAAGCTTAGGTCCTATGGTGGCGCTCAGTTTACTGCGTGAGTTAGGGCCAGTTGTTACCGCGTTATTGTTTGCGGGACGGGCGGGTTCAGCATTAACTGCTGAAATTGGTTTAATGAAAAGCACTGAGCAGCTTTCCAGTTTAGAAATGATGGCGATTGACCCATTAAGGCAGATTATTGCACCGCGCTTTTGGGCTGGAGTGATCAGTATGCCATTGCTGGCGTTGATGTTTACCGCTGTAGGTATTTATGGCGGGCACCTTGTTGGCGTGGAATGGAAAGGGATCGACAGTGGTGCGTTTTGGTCGATTCTGCAGGCGTCTGTCGAATGGCGTCAGGACATAGTTAACTGCTTGATCAAAAGTGGTGTGTTTGCCGTAGTGGTCACTTGGATTGCGTTATATCGCGGTTATCAAGTGATCCCAAATCCGGAAGGCATCAGCCGTGCAACGACCCAGACTGTCGTTCAGTCGAGCCTCGCTGTATTGGCATTGGATTTTTTACTGACAGCCCTGATGTTTGGCCGCTAACGGAACACTGCGGATTTCGACACAGGTTAGATGGATTAACAGAGTGGTAGCTGAACATGTTGACACGAAAAATTGAATTATTAGTGGGTGTGTTTCTTTTAACAGGATTGGCCGCTTTTTTGGTCTTAGTCTTTAACGTCGCCAATATTGAAGTGAAAAGCAGCGATAGCACTTATACCATACAAGCCAATTTTACCAACATTGGTGGTTTGAAGGTGCGTTCGCCAGTCAAGGTTGGCGGTGTTGTCGTTGGTCGAGTGAGCAGCATAGATTTAGACCCAGTTAAGTTAGTGGCTGTGGTCACATTAGTGATGGACAAGCGTTACGATAAATTCCCTGAAACCAGTAGTTTAGCCATTTTGACTTCGGGTTTGTTGGGCGAACAATTCTTAGGGTTAACACCGGGTTTTGTCGACGATGATGTCAGTATGCTGAAAGATGGCGATAAGATTGACGACACTCGCTCGGCATTAGTGTTGGAGGAGCTGATTGGTCAGTTCTTATATAGTATGGGTTCGAAGGATAAATAGGGGTTACCGCTATGTTTAAAAACTTATCTCGTTTTTTATTGCCGTTAGTGATGGTTTTAGGGGCAACGAGCGCAGTCGCCGCTGATGTGGTTGTCGATACGACAGATCCGTATGCCATGGTGAAAGCCGTTGCCAATAAAACCTTCGATCGTTTTCACAAAGATAAAGCATTAATCGATGCAAATTCAGACCATTTAAAGGTGATTGTTCGTGAAGAACTCATGCCTTATGTCGATTATAAATACGCTTCTTATAAGGTATTAGGCCAATATCTTAAGGATTCAACTGAAGAGCAACGCAATCGTTTCGTCAATGCTTTTGAAGGTTATTTAATCTCTACTTATGCCCAAGCCTTTACTGAATATACTAATCAAAAAGTGGAATTCTCACCTGGGATTGATTTCAGCAAAGAGAAAATGGTCGATGTAAACGTGCAGATCATCGAAGCCGGTCGCCCACCGATTAAACTGTTGTTTAAGGCGCGTCGTTTAAAGGATGACTCATGGAAGGCATTTGATTTAGTTGCCGAAGGTGTGAGCTTACTGTCTTCTAAGCAGTCGGAAATCTCTAATCTAATTCGCCAACAGGGTATCGATCCCGTGATTAAGATGCTCGAAGATCGCACTAAAGAAAAAGTGGTCATGAAGGCTAAGTCTGGGAAGTCACAGTCGTGATTGAATTTGTGCAACAGGGGACAGTTTGTCATCTCAAAGGGCGCATAACCCAAGCCGATGTCATTACACTTTGGCCACAGCGGCAACAACTGCTAAATGAGTCAACCCAGATATTGTCTCTGTCTGGGCTCGAATACAGTGATAGCGCTGGCATGGCATTTTTGCTGGCGTTAGTGCGTGAACATCGCAGCCAACTTGTATTGAGTTCTGCTTCACCACAACTTAAAAAACTAATTGATTTATATGATTTAGATGCCTTCTTTACCGAAGAAGCGCATTGAGAATAGGGTAATAGATTTCATGGAATGCAGCTTAATCGAACAGATTTTACGTGATGCGTTAGGGCTTGAAGAAGTTCACGCTAGCTCGGATGGTAGCCATTATAAAGTGATCGCCGTAGGTGAATGCTTCGATGGTATGAGCCGAGTCAAACAGCAACAAGCCATTTATGCACCGTTGACGGCACACATTGCCAGCGGTGAATTACATGCATTAACGATCAAAACTTTCACGCCGACTCAATGGAAACGCGAAAAAGTTTTCAACATGCCTAGCTAGTGAGGAAAAGTGGATAAACTAACAATTCAGGCAAGCCCCCCGCTTGCCGGTGATGTGATTATTTCGGGTGCTAAAAATGCAGCTTTGCCTATTCTGATGGCGGGTGTATTGGCTGAAACCGATTTTGTGGTTTCTAACGTACCCAATCTGCGTGATGTGAGTACGAGCTGTAAGTTATTACGCTGTCTCGGCGCTGAAGTGACTGAACTCGGTGACGGACAGATCCGCATTTCTACCACTAATCTGAATGAGTTTTGCGCTCCCTATGATCTAGTGAAAACCATGCGTGCTTCTATCTTGATCTTAGGGCCGTTATTGGCTCGTTATGGTACTGCTGACGTGTCATTGCCTGGCGGCTGTGCCATTGGCGCAAGACCAGTGAACTTGCACTTACATGGCCTCGAAATGATGGGCGCCAAGATTGAAGTGAAAGAAGGTTATATCAAGGCCCGTGTTGATGGTCGTCTTAAAGGCGCACATATCTTTATGGACATGGTGAGTGTTGGTGCCACCGAAAACTTACTGATGGCCGCAGCATTGGCCGATGGCGAAACCGTGATTGAAAACGCGGCCCGCGAACCTGAAGTGATTGATCTCGCTAATTGCTTAATTGCCATGGGTGCAAAAATCACTGGTGTAGGCAGTGCGACATTGCGTATTCAAGGGGTTGAGCGTTTACAGGGCTGTAATTACCGAGTTATGCCAGATCGTATCGAAACCGGTTCATTTTTGGTGGCCGCTGCGGTGACCCGTGGTCGCATTCGTTGTTTAAAAGCCGATCCTGCATCACTTGAGTCGGTTATCGCAAAACTTGAAGATGCAGGCGCGACGATTACTACGGGCGAAGATTGGATTGAGCTCGATATGCAGGGTAAACGTCCGAAGGCGGTGAATATCAAGACGGCACCTTATCCTGGTTTCCCAACCGATATGCAGGCGCAGTTTTGTGTGCTCAATGCCTTAGCACAAGGTACGGCAACCATAACTGAGACTATCTTCGAAAATCGTTTTATGCATGTGCCTGAACTTATCCGTATGGGCGCTACCATGGAGCTTGAAGGTAATACCTGCATCATTCAAGGGATTGAATCTTTAAGTGGTGCTCAGGTAATGGCGACGGATTTACGTGCGTCAGCGAGTCTAGTGATTGCGGGCTTAGTGGCCGATGGTAAGACGATTGTCGATCGTATCTATCACTTAGATCGTGGCTATGAGCATATTGAGAATAAGTTTCAAGGTTTAGGCGCACAGGTTGTGCGTATTCAGTGATCTGTTACTGATTTAAGCTAATTTTGAATCATTAAAAAACCAGCTAAATGCTGGTTTTTTGTTTTCTGCCTTTGAGCGCGTAATGCTGAGTGACGTTCTAGTTATCGATCACAACCTTCTCATCGATAATCACAGGTAACTCTTGTTGTTTACCTTGGCGTATCACAGTCATCATCACTTTCTTACCCGGTGTGGTTTCAGCGATACGGTCCATTAGCATCTCAACGCCTGGCACATCTTCACCATCGTATTTAATAATCACATCCCTTGGCATTAGCAGGGCACGGGCCGCAGGGCCATTAGGATCGACACCCGTAACGAGCACACCTTTGAGATCGGGTAGATTAAGGATTTGTGCCACGACAGGATTAATCGGCTCGCCAGAAATTCCCAAAGCGCCACGGATCACTCGACCATTTTTAATCAACTTACCCATAATGCTGTGGGCTAATTTAATCGGGATAGCGAAGTTAATCCCATGGCCGCCACCTTCTTCACCCACTTGGAATGCTGCGGTATTAATACCAATAAGGCTGCCGTTAGTGTCAATGAGTGCGCCACCCGAGTTACCCGCATTAATCGCTGCATCGGTTTGTAGGAAGTCTAAGTAACCTGAACTTAAGCCGTTACGCCCCGTGGCACTGATGATGCCTTGGGTAATGGTCTGACCTAAATTGTAGGGGTTACCAATAGCGAGTACGACATCACCGACTTGAGGCGGACTGTCGAGATTAACGGGGACAATCGGTAAGTTATCGCCTTCAATTTTGAGTACCGATAAATCGGTTTCAGGATCGAAACCAACCACTTCAGAGGTAAATTTGCGTCCATCTTGCAGGGCGACAACAATCTCATCGGCCTTCTTAATGACATGATAATTAGTGAGAATATAACCTTCTTTACTCATTATCACCCCAGAACCTAGACCTTGAAGTGAGCCTGAATTAAGCGGCCGATTTTGATCTATGCTGAGGCTATAAATATTGACAACGGCAGGAGCTGCACGGCGTACCGCCTTGGCAAAGGATAGCTCGACTGTGTTGTTGGCACGGGTTTGTAGCAGACTACTACCGAGGGATTGGTTATCGAAATAACGTGTCACCAATAAAAACATGGCCGCCATGATAAGGCCGAAAAGGGTGGCTTTACCGAGATATAACAGAGTGTCTTTTATAGTCATGGCAGGATGGATCTAGAAAAAGGTGAGTTAGATTAACATGTTTAATCGATGTAAGCATAGGGAACCTAAGCTCCCTATGCTTATCTATGGCAGAAAAAATGGCCTATTTTGTCGATTAACGTAGGACTAAATACAACATGCTCTTATCACGCATTATCTTCAGTGCAACGGCACCTTCTTGATCTTTAAGTTGTGCTTTCAGTGTCTTAAGATCTTTAATCGCAGTGCGGTTAATACCGACAATCACATCTCCTTTTTGTAAGCCACTCATGGCCGCAGGTGAGCCTTGTGCGACATCGGTAATTTCAATGCCCTTAGATGAGTTTTCTAAGGACGCACCTTGCAGCATAGGATGCACGGCACCAGCCGCTGTTTCACTGGTTTGGCTCGCTTCACCTAAGGTCACTTTAACTGTTTTCTTATCACCGTCACGGATGAGTCCTAACTCAACGTTAGCACCTGCACCCATAGTGGCGACTTTAGCCCGCAGTTCTTGGAATGACTTTATACCACGGCCATCAACGCTGATGATAATATCACCTGCTTTTATACCGGCTTTCTCTGCGGCACTGCCCTTGGCTACTTCATTCACGAAGCCGCCGTGTTGAGTGTCTAAACCGAAACCTTGGGCGAGTTGGCTATCGAGATCACGTCCCGAAATACCTAATACACCGCGGCGTACTTCTCCGTGTTCGGCAATTTGTGCCACGAGGTTTTTCACCATATTAGCAGGGATGGCAAAGCCAATACCGACGTTACCGCCGCCCGGTGCTACGATTGCGGTGTTAATCCCAATTAACTCGCCGTTAAGATTGACGAGTGCGCCACCCGAGTTACCACTGTTAATCGCGGCATCGGTTTGAATAAAGTTTTCTAGCATTTCAATGCCTAAGCCGCTACGGCCTAAAGCACTAACAATGCCCGAGGTGACGGTTTGACCTAAACCGAAGGGGTTACCAATGGCAACGGCAAAGTCACCTACGCGTAAATCATCGGAATCAGAGGCTTTGATTGCGATGAGATTTTTCGCTTCAATTTGCAATAATGCGATATCTGACTCTGAGTCAGTACCAATCAGTTTTGCTTTTACTTCACGGCCGTCATGAAGACCAACTTGAATATCATCAGCACCGTCAATCACATGGTTGTTCGTGACGATATAGCCTTTTTCTGCGTCAATAATGACGCCTGAGCCTAAGCCTCTAAAAGGACGTTCTTGCACTTGCTCTTGTGGCGCATTAGGGCCGAAAAAGTAACGGAAAACATCAGGTACTCTTTGCTTAGAAACATGAGTCCCCGTTACCGCTACTGATACGACTGCGGGCGTCGTACGCTCAAGCATAGGCGCAAGACTTGGAATGGATTGTCCCTCAACCGTCTGTGGAATGGCGGCCTGTGAGACGACAGGCATTATAGTCAGGGTCGCGGCTAACATTGCGGCTGAAAGTACAGATAATTTTGTTTTCATCTATTCATAACTCCAAATAAGGGTTGAAAGATCTGGATGTAATGCATTAGCAATCGTGCGAGTGCCAGATCAAATCTGTATCGGTACCGGCTATTTGCCTAGGTAATCACTCTGACTCGCACCTTATTGAAAAAGTTCATTATATTAATAAATGTTAATTTTTTTAGCCTATTTTATCGGCTGTTTCATACTTGTTTCTGAGCAGAAATCTGTGGGCGAGATTAGGATTTTTCAAGCCCTAATATCAGCGGATTTTGCCGATTAAAATGACCTACAGCATAGAGGCTTATTAGACGTTTGTATGCAGTTTAGCGTTAAGGTAAAAGTCGTATTCTGCATTAATATATCCTGCGTCATATTGGCCGTGCTAATATCGTCACAGTTTTAATAAAGGACATAAGAGAATTTAAACGTGCCTCAGTTAAGCCCTTGGCAGCATTATCAAAAAGATCTTACCCGCGACGGTTTTTCCCATGATCCGGCTCAAGAAATTGCCGTTAAGGCGTTACAACGCGTCTATGAAGACTTAACTACGGCAGAAGAGCCGAGTTCTATTGTGGGGAAATTGTTTAGCGCATTAGGCTTAACATCGGCACCAGCATCACCTAAAGGTCTGTATCTTTGGGGCGGAGTTGGGCGCGGTAAAACCTACCTGATGGATACTTTTTTTGATGCCTTGCCTGGTGAACAAAAATTGCGGGCTCACTTCCATCGCTTTATGCATCAATTGCATTTAGATTTGGATGAGTTAAAAGGCGTTCGCGATCCTTTGTTGGTGATTGCGAAAAAGATGGCTGCGAAATATCGCGTTATCTGTTTCGATGAATTCTTTGTCTCTGATATTACCGATGCCATGCTATTAGGTACGCTGTTTCAAGCGTTATTTAAAGAAGGCGTTGTGCTGGTTGCAACTTCGAATATTATCCCCGACGACTTATATAAAAATGGCTTACAGCGCGCACGTTTCTTACCTGCGATAGCCCTAATTAATCAACATTGTGAAGTGCTCAATGTGGATTCTGGCATTGACTATCGATTGCGTACCCTTGAGCAAGCAGAGATTTATCATCATCCATTAGATGCACAAGCTGATGCCAATCTGATACGTTATTTTAGCCAGTTAGCGCCTGAGTCTGAGGTGCTTACTGCTGACATCGAAATAGAAGGCCGCAGTATTAGTATTCGGCAGCAGGCGCAGGGCGTATTGTTGGCCGATTTTAGAGCGCTCTGTGATGGTCCACGAAGCCAGCGTGATTACATGGAACTTGCGCGGATTTATCACACTGTCCTCGTGAGTGGCATAGAACAAATGGGCGCCTTTTTGACTGGCGATGACATTGCCAGACGTTTTTTAGCTATGGTCGACGAATTTTACGAGCGCAATGTGAAGCTGATTGTATCGGCTCAAGTGCCACTCGAAGATATTTATGCCGATGGTTTGCTTAACTTCGAATTTAGACGTTGCCGTTCACGCTTAATTGAGATGCAATCCCACGATTATTTAAAAACCGAACACCTGCCGTAACCCAGTAGTGTAAGAGTTTTGCATTAGCTGCGACCTTAAATCACCAGAGGCTTGTTAATCCTTAGGATGACAAGTCCGATTGGTCGATATTTTATAATTTTTATCAAAATATCAGGTGATTTTTAACTCAGCTTTGTCTATACTCCGCCACCTGCCCACGTTACTCCGCCAATTGGGCGGAAGTTGTAAGCCGAAGTCGGTGCTCGAAGGGGTACTAAAAGGCAATTTTGTGTTGTTTGCAAATGCAGACAACATGTGAGACAGAAAATTAACTTTGGGTTTTTGTAATAATGAAGACTTTTACTGCTACACCAGAAACTGTAACTCGTGACTGGTTCGTCGTCGACGCAGACGGCAAAACTTTAGGTCGTATCGCTACTGAAATCGCTGTCCGTTTACGCGGTAAGCATAAGCCAGAATACACTCCACACGTTGATACCGGTGATTACATCATCGTTGTTAATGCTGAAAAAGTGACTGTTACTGGTAACAAAGCGAAAGGCAAAACGTACTACTCGCATTCAGGCTTCCCTGGTGGCATTAAGCAAATCAGCTTTGAAAAGCTGCAAGCGCAAAAGCCAGAAATGATCATCGAGAAAGCAGTTAAGGGTATGTTACCAAAAGGTCCTCTGGGCCGTGCCATGTTCCGTAAACTGAAAGTTTATGCTGGCGCAGAACATAACCACACTGCACAACAACCTCAAGTTCTTGATATCTAAACGGGATTAAGCAAATGGCTGCAACTCAGTACTACGGCACTGGCCGTCGCAAAACCTCTACAGCTCGCGTTTTCGCTAAAGCAGGTAGTGGCAACATCGTTGTAAATCAACGTCCTTTGGATCAGTATTTTGGTCGTGAAACTGCTCGTATGGTTGTTCGTCAACCTTTAGAGTTAGTTGAAATGACTGACAAGCTGGACATCTATGTAACTGTTAAAGGCGGTGGTATCACTGGCCAAGCAGGCGCAATCCGTCACGGTATTACCCGTGCTCTGATGCAATTAGATGAAGCACTGCGTCCATCACTTCGTTCTGCTGGTTTCGTTACCCGTGACGCTCGTAAAGTTGAGCGTAAGAAAGTGGGTCTACGTAAAGCACGTCGTAAGCCACAATTCTCTAAGCGTTAATTCGTTTTTGGAATATCAAAAAACCCAGCCTATGCTGGGTTTTTTATTGGCTAAAAATTGACGGTATAAGAAAACTCTTTGGTTGGAGTATGCTGATATACAATAAATTTATATTAAGCGAGTGAGTTTGAGGTAAGCATGACTTTTCAGATTTTTATGCTAGCAGTGGCACTTGTGTTGGTTTTGGAAGGCCTTGGGCCATTATTATTCCCAAATAAATGGCGTCGTTATTTAAATGAACTCTCCCATCAAAATCAGCAAGTTATCCAGCGACTTGGTGGGGCGTTAGTCACGGCTGGAGTCGTTCTTTGGGTTATTTTTGCGTAAAAAATAGCCTGCTTGCCCTTATTAACTAAGATCTGTTAAAATTCTTTTTTAACCGCAACCTTGCAGCAAATAATGGGCAAAAACGTAGTTGTTCTCGGCACCCAATGGGGTGACGAAGGAAAAGGTAAGATTGTCGACCTTCTAACAGAACAGGCAAAATATGTAGTTCGCTATCAAGGCGGCCACAATGCTGGTCATACCTTGGTTATCGACGGTGAAAAAACCGTTCTTCATCTGATCCCATCGGGTATCCTGCGCGATAATGTGAAATGCATTATTGGCAACGGTGTGGTGCTTGCACCTGACGCCCTGATGAAAGAGATCAACATGCTGAAAGATCGTGGAGTTCCTGTTGAGGAACGTCTGTTGATCTCTGAAGCGTGTCCGCTGATCCTTCCCTTCCATTGTGCCCTTGATATTGCCCGTGAAAAAGCGCGCGGTAATAAAGCTATTGGTACGACTGGCCGTGGTATTGGACCTGCGTATGAAGACAAGATCTCTCGTCGCGGTCTGCGAGTAGGTGACCTGTTCAATGCTGAACTGTTTGCTGAAAAGCTGAAAGAAGTTATGAAATACCATAACTTTATGCTGACAGAGTACTATCAAGTCGAAGCGGTTGATTACGAGCAAACGCTAGCAGATGCTTTGGCTATGGCCGATTATCTGAAGAGCATGTGTGTTGATGTGACTGAACTATTGGATACTGCGCGTAAAGCCGTAGAGCCAATTCTGTTCGAAGGCGCTCAAGGTACATTACTCGATATCGACCACGGAACATACCCATTTGTAACCTCTTCAAATACCACTGCCGGTGGTGTTGCGACGGGTTCAGGTTTTGGTCCGCGTCACTTAGACTATGTCTTAGGTATCATGAAGGCTTACACCACTCGCGTAGGTGCAGGTCCATTCCCAACTGAACTATTATGTGAAGTCGGTGATCATTTAGGTACTAAAGGTCATGAGTTTGGTGCAACAACGGGTCGTAAGCGTCGTCCAGGTTGGTTGGATGCTGTGGCAATGCGCCGCGCAGTTCAAATCAACAGTGTTAGCGGCTTCTGCTTGACTAAGTTAGATGTACTTGATGGTCTGAAAGAAGTGAAGATTTGTGTCGGTTATCAGAATCCTGATGGCACTATCTCTAAAGTCACTCCGCTGGCCGCTGAAGGTTATGAACTGGTTACGCCGGTTTATGAAACTATGCCGGGTTGGAGCGAGTCGACTTTTGGCGCGACATCAATTGAGCAACTGCCTCAAGCAGCGATCAATTATATCAAGCGTCTTGAAGAGTTATTAGAAACACCTATCGACATTATCTCTACGGGTCCTGATCGTAACGAAACCATGATTTTGGTTAATCCGTTCAATTAAGATCTGTTAAGGCCGTGTTTCACGGCCTTTTTCTCTGCTTCTTTATGCCTTTCTCTGTTTTATTCTGCGGTTAGAAATTCAGCTCAAGCTCAAGAAATAGGTTATACTGCCGATGCAAGTATTCATCCTACTGTCATTGAGAGTCGTTATGCTACGTACAGCACTCGTTGCGCTACTGCCTTTAGTATCTTCAATGTGCTTTGCTGAAACGCAGGCGGTGGATATTTATAGTCAAGATCAATTGCTTGATTTGATCCGTAGCAATCAATACTTAGCGAAAGTGAAACGTGATGATTGCCAGTTAGTCCAAGACATTGAGGCGCGAGCCCAAGTCTTAAAACAGCCTTTATATCAATTTCTTTGGGGCGAAATGCTCAATCATGGAACGTGTGTGAAGGCTAACCCTGTGAAGGGTATTGCTTTGTTACGTGACTCGGCCGAACAAGGTAGCTCAGAAGCGATGTTAAAGCTTGCCGAGTATTATCAGAGTGGGAAATTTGTCATCCGCAATAAAGACAGAGCAGTGCATTATTTACTGCCTGCGGCTGCAAGTGGCAGTTTATCCGCTCGTATGATGTTAGTTCGTTTATTCGGTGAAGGTTATGGTAGTCCTAGGGATTACGAGATGGCCTATCATTGGTTATATAACGATGTATTTGCGGACGAGGCGACTAAGAAAAAAGCCTTGTCTTTACTGCAGGTGTTAGCAGCTAAAATGCCCCCCAGTGCAGTGGCGCGGGCCCAGCAAGAACAGTTGCGAACCCGTTAAGTGGTCTCTTAATCTAGAGACACATTATTTGGATATTGAATGATCAAAGACCCTCATTTTGAGCGTGAACAGGATAAGTACGAAAACCCTATCCCAAGCCGTGAGTATATTCTCGATTACTTACGTTCTCAAAAATCACCTATCACTCGTGACAGCATTGCCGCGGCGTTAAACATCCAAGAGGAAGAACAACTTGAGGCCTTGCGCCGTCGCCTACGTGCGATGGAACGCGATGGCGAACTGGTGTTCACTCGTGGGCAGAGCTATGGCTTACCCGAGAAAATGGATCTGATCCCCGGCACAGTGCTCGGACACAGAGAAGGCTTCGGCTTTTTCAAACCCGATGAAGGCGGTGATGACTTATTTATTTCGAACCGCGACATGCTGATGTATTTCCACGGTGATAAAGTGCTGGCGCAAAAAGCGGGCACAGATCGTCGTGGCCGTCGCGAAGCGCGTTTGGTTCGTCTGATCCAGCCGCGAAGTGCCGCGATTGTTGGCCGTTATCATGTCGATAGCGGTATGGCATTTGTCATTGCCGATGATAAGCGTATTACCCAAGAAATTTTAGTCGCGAATGAAGATCGCAATGGCGCCCGTCAAGGTGATGTGGTTGTGGTTGAATTAACGCGTCGCCCAGGCCGTTTTGTTAAGGCTGCGGGTAAAGTGACTGAAGTGCTCGGTAAGCAAATGGCGCCGGGTATGGAAATCGAAATTGCCCTGCGTAATTATGATTTACCCCATACTTGGTCACCTGTGATTGAGAAGAAACTGCGCCGTATTCCCGATGAAGTAACCGACGCCGATAAAGTCGGTCGTGTGGATTTACGTCATCTGCCATTAGTGACTATCGACGGTGAAGACGCCCGCGATTTTGACGATGCCGTGTATGCGGAGAAAAAAGCCGGTGGTGGCTGGCGTTTATGGGTTGCGATTGCCGACGTCAGTTATTATGTGCGTACCGATTCTGCCTTGGATACCGAAGCGCGTGCCCGTGGTAACTCTGTGTATTTCCCATCGCAAGTGATCCCTATGCTGCCGGAGAAAATCTCTAACGGCCTATGTTCGCTTAATCCCCACGTCGACCGTTTATGTATGGTCGCCGAGATGACCGTATCTGCTAAAGGTAAGTTATCAGGTTATAAGTTTTATCCAGCGGTAATGTATTCCCATGCCCGTTTCACTTATACCCAAGTGGCAGCAATGTTAGAAGGCGGCCCCATTGCGCCTGAGCACGAGGCTTTGTTCCCGCATTTGCAGTGTTTACAGTCATTGTATTTAGCGCTCGATGAGCAAAGAGCCGAGCGTGGTGCGATTGCGTTTGAAACCATGGAAACGCAGTTCATTTTCAATGAGCAGCGCAAGATTGATAAAATCGTGCCGCGTGGCCGTAATCAAGCCCATAAAATCATTGAAGAATGTATGATTTTAGCCAACGTTTCTGCGGCTAAATTTGTGAAGAAACACAAAGGCGAAGTCTTGTATCGCGTACATGAAGCGCCATCTGAGCAAAAGCTAGCGAACTTTAAAGAGTTCCTTGCTGAGCGTGGCTTGACTATGACTGGTGGTCTTGAGCCAACGCCGTCCGATTATCAGAACGTAATGCTGCAAATTGCCGACCGTCCCGATGCTGAACTTATCCAAGTGATGTTGCTGCGCTCTATGCGTCAGGCAATTTACACTCCGGATAACGAAGGTCACTTCGGTTTAGCCTTAGAAGAATATGCGCATTTTACCTCGCCCATTCGCCGCTATCCGGATTTAGTGTTACATCGTGTGATCCGTTATTTACTGGCGAAGGAAAGAGGCGAAGCCACTGAGAAGTGGACGCAGGATGGTGGCTATCACTATCAGCTCGATGAGCTCGACCAATTAGGCGAAGAGTGTTCGACCACAGAACGTCGTGCCGATGAAGCGACTCGCGATGTTAGCGATTGGCTCAAGTGCGAGTTTATGCAAGATCACGTCGGCGATACCTTTGAAGCTGTGATTGCCTCAGTGACCAGTTTTGGTTTGTTTGTGCGCTTAAATGAACTGTTTATCGATGGCTTAGTGCATATCTCAAGTCTTGGTAGCGATTACTACCAATTCGACCCTATGCGTCAACGTCTTATCGGTGAGCACACAGGTCAAGTTTATCAAGTCGGCGATCCTGTGACGGTTAAGGTTGCTGCAGTCAACTTAGATGACAGACAGATTGATTTGGTTATGCTGGGTGATGACGGCAAAGGTGGTAAGCGTAATGCATCTGCCAGTCGTGATAAGCCGATGACAGCCCGTGAGCGCGTTAATCGTGAAGGCGCTAAGCAAGGTAAAGCAGGCAAAACCGCGGCATCTAGCGCCAAGGCTGAAACAGGCAAAACCAAACCTAAGGCCAAAGCTGGCACTAAAGCTAAAAAAGCAGCAGTAAAAGATCCGGCTAAAAAGCCAAAAGCCGCTAAGCGGAGCACGAGAAAGAAATAAATGAAAAAACAAGATATTATTTTTGGGATCCACGCAGTTGAAGCCCTGTTAAAACACAGCCCTGAGCGCATTATTGAGTTGTGGCTGTTACAAGGTCGTGATGATGAGCGCTTAACTGTGCTGGCCGAGCAGGCTAAAGCCTTTGGCACGACGATTCAAGTCGCTTCTCGTAAAGCCTTAGATGACAAAGCGGAAAGCAGCCAACATCAAGGCATAGTCGCGCGTGTTAAAGCGGCGAAAGTATTGAATGAGCAAGATTTAGATGTGCTGCTTGCTAACACTGAGCAAGCATTCCTGTTGATTTTGGATGGTGTGACGGATCCCCATAACTTAGGCGCTTGCCTACGTAATGCCGATGCGGCTGGCGTGCAAGGTATTATCGTGCCTAAAGACAATTCAGTTGGCTTAACGGCGACTGTGAGTAAAGTGGCATGTGGCGCTGCGGAAACAGTGCCTTTATTCCAAGTGACTAATCTTGCGCGCACTATGCGTCACCTGCAGGATAAAGGTGTGTGGATTGTGGGCACTGCGGGCGAGGCAGATTGCGAGCTTTATCAAGCGGATCTCAAGGGATCATTGGCGATTGCTATGGGAGCTGAAGACAAAGGCTTACGCCGATTAAGCCGTGAGTCTTGTGATTCACTGATCTCTATCCCTATGGCCGGTAGTGTGTCTAGCTTGAACGTATCGGTTGCAACGGGTATTTGCCTATTTGAAGCAGTGCGTCAGCGTCGTAGCTAATATGCTCACGTTTGCCTGATCTCACATATGCAGTATCAGGCTTGAAGTAACAACTGGTCGTAATAAAAAGGCGGATTAACGATATAAAGTTAATCCGTTTTTTATTGGCCTTTTTTACGTCATCGCTTTGTCTAGGTTAACCTGATTGCTATCAGTTTCATCTATTTGAGCGGCTTCAGGCTCTGCTTGCTCAATATCGAAACTAAAGGCGAGTTGTTCCTCATCACTGTCATTATCATCGATAATATCGTCATCGACGCCATCGGCCCCTAAATCATGCTCCGATTCATCTAAGTTAGCGCTGGGCGTCATATGCTCTTGAATTGATTCAACATCAACCCGTGGGTCCAACGCTGCCGCCAGTGGTGACGAGACTAAGTCGCCCGTCGCCATTATGTAGTCTTGGGTGACATTGGTTTCGACTTTTTGCTGTGAATGTACATAACGTAAACGCACAAAGAGTATTAAGGTACAGGCTGACATAAAGCCATATAACATGCTGTTGCCAAGCCATTGCATCAACGTCGAGGCGATCAGTGGACCGATACTGGCCCCTAAGCCGAAGGTTAATAAGATGGTGGCAGATAAACCGACCCGCTCATTCTGTTCGACTCGTGAGTTAGCCAGTGCCGTAGCAAGTGGATAGAAGGTGAAACCTAAAATACCAAACAGGAAGGTCATCACCAGCGAAATCACTGGATGATAGGGCGTTAAGGCGATGGCTAAGGCTAAGATGCCAAGCAATATACAGTTGATACGAATAAGGCGGCTGCGGGACATAATGTCGGACAGTTTCCCCATAGGCCATTGTGCTAGTAATCCTGCTAAAATCGTTGCTGTCATATAAGTGGCGACTTTTTCAGGCGGCAAACCTAAGTTACTAGCATAGGCGGGCGCGAGACCATAAAACGAACCCACTATCATGCTACCAATCGCGATGGTTGTGAGTGCCTGCGGCGCTTTTTTCCAGTAATGGGCAATTTTGAGTGGAGCTGGGACCAAAGGCGCAGGGTGAAGACGACGCGTGAGTGAAATCGGTACGATACAGAGTGAGAAACAAATTGCGATAAGCAGTAGTGGCTCTAGTCCTAATTCGGGGAAAATACTGATCGCACCTTGGCCCAAGATTAAGCCGAAGTAAGATACGATCATATAACTCGCAAACACTGTGCCCCTTTGATTACTTTCAGCTTGTTCGTTAAGCCAACTTTCTAACACCATGTATTGGCACATCATCCCCATGCCTACCACGAGTCTGAGGAGCAGCCAAACCGCTAGCTCATCCACGAGTGCATGGCCTAATGCCGATGCCGCGACTATGCCTGCACTGGCGACAAAGGCGCGGATATGGCCCACTTGAGCGATAAGTCGATGACCAATCTTAGAGCCTGCCACTAGGCCAACATAGTAGGCCGACATCATGCCGCCAATCCATATTTGTGGCACATTCATCACTGAGAGCCTGAGCCCAAGATAGGTGGTAAGCAAGCCGCCGGCTAATACCATTAATAATGTGGTGCTATATAAAGAGGCGAAAGTGCGCAGCGGATTAGTCATATACAACTCCGAAAACACAAACTAGATTGATAATGAGGAGTGAGTATATCAGGGGTTAGTGTTTATGTTGTGTTGCAAATTGTTGGTAAATCTTGATTAATTGCGCATTTCTGCTCAAAAAATCACTGAATTATGTCGGAACAACTCAAGGGGATGCTTGTAAAGCATTCACATAGACGCCAGCCGAGTAGGCTATTAGCGTCATCTTACTCTATGTATTTCGTCGTATTTTTTAAAAAGAGTTATCTAAAAGTGTAAAGCAAGTTGAAGGTGGTGATGGTATCCATGGGTTGGCTTCCTTCTGGTACCACTTCAGTGTATTTGATGTTCATACCGATCTTAAATGCCCAATCTTGGAACACCAGATTTTTATAGTTCATATCTAAGGTGAGGGTGTTGTTGTTCTCGCCCACTTCCGCGGTGAGATCGGCATTGAGACTGCTGTATTCCTGTAGTTTTTGAGAGAATTTGGCAGCGGTACGAAGAATGACATCTTTTTCGGCATCAGGGCTGGGGATGGTTATCGATTCTGCAGGTAAGTTATATCGATAACCTGGGCCGAACTCGAGACTGAGTTTTGTTTTATAACTACTGATAGCATTGAAACCGTAACCACTCGAAAGAGTCGATATTTGCGTGTAACTACCGAATTGATCCCAAGTAAAATCACCACGTCCGAAGACATAACCCTTAGTCAGTTTATAGTTCGATTGTAACTGTAGCTCATATTTTTCGGAGGTTGTTTGACTTTTTTCTGAGGCAAAATAGGCTTTTAGTGTGGCTTCTTGCTTGGTTTGCTTTGTATCGTAAATCAGTTGGGTTCGACCATTAAAACTGCTGGATTCGGTATTGCCTGTGTTCAGTTGCAAGCCAGCTTCGATTTCCGCGGTAAAATCGCTGGGCGGTTCCTGATAATCAGGTGGAACAAGCGCAAGCGCTGGAAATGAAAGGAAAAACAAACTGATTGGCGCAATAACTTTTAGCATTATGTTTTATTCTTGGTTAGCTGATTTCAGACGTCCGAATGTAGGCGAACCGCCATCATACCTGTATTGATTGGCGAGGCAAAGTTATTGCTTGAGTTTCTGGCTTGCTTTCTGTACTATCTCGCGCTCAAATCAGTCACTATTTTTCGTTCCTTGCCTCCATTTGGTCTGACTGAGCCAATACCGAGGCTACATAACCGTAAGGAGCAATAAATGCGTCATTACGAAATCGTATTTATGGTTCACCCAGATCAAAGTGAACAAGTACCAGGTATGATTGAGCGTTACACAGGTGTTATCACCGAAGCTAACGGCACAATCCACCGTTTAGAAGATTGGGGCCGTCGTCAACTGGCTTACCCAATCCTTGACCTGCATAAAGCTCACTACGTTCTGATGAACGTTGAAGCTAAAGCAGAGACGATCGAAGAGCTAGAAACAGCTTTCCGTTTCAACGACGCAGTTCTGCGTAACATGGTAATGCGTACTAAAGTTGCCGTTACTGAAGCATCTCCAATGGCTAGAGCTAGAGATGAGCGCGATTCACGTCGTGGCCCAGCTGGCGAACGCTCATATGATGAAGCTCACGCTGAAGAAATCGCTGAGTAAGGTAATCTGTGACCACCAATAACTTGGTGTTGTCAGGAACGATAACTCGTTCAAGACGCTTTAAAAGCCCTGCAGGTATTGCACACAGTGTAATTATGTTGGAACACAAATCGCAGCGTTATGAAGCCGAAATGCTCCGCAACGTCTACGTACAAATTCAAGTGATATTGAGTGGCCCACGCTTTGAAAGCGTCGCAGAAGATCTGAAAGCAGGTGTGGAAGTACAAGTGCAAGGCTTTATGACGCTTCAACAGGGGCGTAATGGTCAGAACCGCTTAGTCATCCATGCCGAAAATGTCGAATTGAAAACTTAGGAGACTGTCAACATGGCACGTTATTTCCGTCGTCGCAAGTTCTGCCGTTTCACCGCTGAAGGTGTTGCAGAAATTGATTACAAAGATATCGTTACTTTAAAGAACTACATCACTGAAAGCGGCAAGATTGTTCCTAGCCGTATCACTGGTACTAGTGCTAAATATCAGCGCCAACTAGCTCGCGCTATCAAGCGTGCTCGTTATCTTTCTCTACTGCCATACACTGATTTACATCAGTAATTGCAGTATTCCTAATCGAATATAGAGGATTTGATAATGAACGTTATTCTGCTTGATAAAATCGCTAACCTAGGCAACTTGGGTGACCAAGTTACTGTTAAAGCTGGTTACGCTCGTAACTACCTTTTGCCACAAGGTAAAGCTGTTGTTGCTAACGAAAGCAACGTTAAAGTATTTGAAGCTCGTCGCGCTGAATTAGAAGCTAAATTAGCTGCTGAATTAGCTGCTGCTAACCTACGTGCTGAGAAAATCACTGCACTGGAAGCTGTTGTTATTGCTTCTAAAGCGGGTGATGAAGGCAAACTGTTTGGTTCAGTTGGCAACCGTGACATCGCTGATGCAGTGACTGCTGCTGGTGTTGAGCTGGCTAAATCAGAAGTTCGTTTACCATTAGGCGCTCTGCGTACTACTGGCGACTTCGAAGTTGAAGTTCAGTTACACACTGAAGTTAAAGCTGTTGTTAAAGTTTCTATCGTTGCAGAAGCTTAATTACTCCTTGCTTTAATCTTAAGAGAAACACCGCTTCGGCGGTGTTTTTTTATGGCTGAAATTCAGTATTTAGCTGTGGTCAATATGGTTTGATATTGGTTTGCGATGGATTAATACCAATCACATTAAATATCTAATCAGTTCAGAGCCTCACAGGCATCTCAATCCAAGGCGCATTGACGCAGAAATGGTTATTTCCTTTTAAGTCAATGTAACACGGGAGTGGGATGCCTGTGAGGCTCCCGAAGGGCGGCTGATGTTAACGGCATGGCAAAGCGCTTTATACTGCGTTTAAGGCTTTCGACAGAGCACCACTATGCCTTCAAGCCTTCGCCTTGTCTAAAGCGCGTTGAACTCCCGCTGAATGAACAGATATTTAATACGATTGGTATTATGCGGCAAGTGATATGTCTACTCATTCAGTCTCAAAGCGTATCCGCGTTTAAAATACTAGCCCAAATAAAAGCCGCTCACTGTCATGACAGTGAACGGCTTTTGACTAGATGGGTTGAATCCGTGTTTGGCTCAGAGTATTAATTTCTCACTAAATCCAATTCTTGGATTAAGTTATCGGCATGGTCGACCTCGTCCATCATCCACAGGATATAGCGAATATCCACGTGCACTGCACGGGTGATGGTTGGGTTGAAGAACCAATCTTTAGTGATAGCTTCATAGGTTGAGTCGAAGTTAAGGCCCACTAACTCACCTTTTCCGTTGAAGACTGGTGAACCGGAGTTACCACCTGTGGTGTCCACGCTGGATAAGAAATTAACCGGTACTGAGTTAAATTCCTCTGGTTTATCTAAACAAGAGAAGAGTCTGCAAATCCAGCCGCGGGGATCTTGATAAACCGACTTCACCAGATGATCGCCAAAACGTTGTTCGCTAATCGCATCGAGGAGTTTTTTCGGCGCATTATAGGGCTCAACGCCTGTGTGTTTTGCGACTATGCCATCAAGACGAGTAAACGGCTGTTTATAGAGCGCATCACGTGATTGATAACCATCAACCATGCCATAGCTGATCCGTAGCGTACCGTTGGCGTCAGGATAGACTGGCCAGTTGTTTGCTTTGTAGTATTCGATTACGGCCGCCATATAATCAGGGCGAGCACTAGACAGCTTGCCGTCTAAGATTTTTTCTGACTTTTCCTGTGCCATATTCGTGTCGTAAAGTGCTACGGCTAAACGAATAAAGGGATCGGCACTGGTTTCGAAAGCGCTAGCATCGGCATTCATCCACGCGAGGCGCTTAGCTTGGTCTGTGAGCGTAGTGAGTGAGTACAAACCATCGAGTTTAGCTGCTAGATCGGCATCTTTCGTGTTCACACTTAGCATTTCATCGAGTGTTGCTACGCGATTTGATTGGCTAAGGTAAGCATTTAAATCTTGTAGCCACAAAGTCTTATCAACAGTGACATCAAAACTTGAATCGATACGTTTAAGACGTGAGCTTAGCATTGCAATATCACGTTCTTGGTAGCCTTGCTCACGCTCGGCATCGGGCTTTTGTTTTTCTTTAGCAAGACGGTAGAGGCTGTTTGCTGCGGTTAACAATGTGCTAGATTGGGCATTGGTAAAGTAGTAATTACTTTGGAACGCTTGTTGTTGCTCGGCGAGTAACACTTCTAACTCAGCAATGAGATTTTGATTTAGCTTAGGGTTTTGTTTAAGCCAAGCTAAAAAATTATCTTCACGGCTTTGCTTAATGCCAATGATATCCGTTGCTTTAAAACCCGCTAATAGGCCGTTGAGTTTCTTCATCCGGTTGGCCATTGAGGCCATATTACCTGCGTACTTAATGGCGATATCGGCATCTTTTTGTCCCATAGCCTCGATAGTATCAATCTGTAATTGATAGCGCTTAGCTTGGGTTGGGTACAACCAATCACTGGCAAACTTAAGTTCACTGGTCAGGTTGTAACGGCTAGTCGTGCCTGGGTAACCCGCCACAAACACACCGTCACCGGCTTTTACGCCATCGGCATTGACCTTAAGGTAACTCTTTGGCTGGTAAGGAATATTATCGTCGCTATAAGCAGCAGGTTTGCCATCTTTACCCACATAAGCCCGTAGGAAGGCAAAATCACCCGAATGGCGTGGATATTCATAGTTATCAATATCGCCACCATAGCCCCCAACACTTTCAGGTGGTGCGTAGACTAAGCGCACATCGCGGATCATCAATTGCTTGATTAAGTAGTATTCTAAGCCGTTATGGAAACTGCGCACATTACAACGATAGTTAGCATCGGCTTCACAGCTTTTGATGAGCGCTTTACTGTGATTTTGGATATCTTCGTAACGACTTAGCGGGTCTTGGCTGAGGTCTTTATTGATTTGCGCGGTGACATTGGTCACTGCTTCTGTGATGTATAAACGTTCGTTGGGACCGGCAGAGGGTTCCTTGTCCATCGATGTTGCTAAAAAGCCTTGTTCTAGGTAGTTATGCTCTTGCTTAGTGTTATATTGTATCGCCTTGTAGGCACAATGGTGGTTTGTCACAACTAGCCCTTGGGGGGAGACAAAACTGGCGGTACAATAGCCCAGCCCAACCACAGCGTTCATTGGATAACTTGTCAGATCGGCCAGTTTTTCTGCCGGAATATCGATTCCGCGTTCACTGAGTTTGTCTGCAATTGAAGGCATTTGATAAGGTTGCCATTGTCCTTCGTCGGCAGTTGCTATGCCGGATGTCAGTACTAAGGCCGCAACCAATGCAATACGCATGTTCTTTCCTTATTGATTGTTAGAGTGTCCGTTGGAATGAAATAACAGGTGAGTGTAAACATCCTGTTTGCTTGACGCGGGTTTTATATCATATTTTGTTAAGTTGTTGGAAATCGGGAGCGTTAATGTCACAACAAGGTGCTTTTAAGCCTAAAAGTAAGCCAAGAGATTTGCAACTTGATGGACTCAAGCTGCCACCGCATTCAATTGAGGCTGAACAATCGGTATTAGGCGGCTTGATGTTAGATGCCGAAGCGTGGGACAGGGTCGCTGAGGCTGTCGTAAAAGAGGATTTTTACTCTCGCTCACATAAGATGATCTTTTCTGCCATGCACAGATTGGTTGATTTAGGGCAACCGATCGATTTGATCACTGTTTCTGAACAGTTAGAAGTTGAGAACCAATTAGAAGATGCCGGTGGTTTTGCCTATTTAGGTGAGATTGCGAAAAATACCCCAAGTGCGGGTAATATTTTATCTTACGCTGAAATCGTCCGTGAACGTGCTGTCGTTCGTGACATGATCCGCGTCGCGCATGAGATTGCCGATGCGGGCTATAACCCAGAAGGTCGGGACTCGGGTGAATTACTCGACCTGGCTGAGAGTAAAGTATTTAAGATCGCCGAGATGCGAACCAATGCTAATGAAGGTCCCGAAGGCATTAAAACCATTCTGGAAAAAACCGTCGATAAGATTGAGCAGCTTTATAACAACCCCCATAACGGTGTGACTGGAGTTTCGAGCGGCTTTAACGATTTGGATAAGATGACCGCTGGTTTCCAGTCTGGCGACTTGATTATCGTTGCGGCGCGTCCTTCTATGGGTAAAACCACCTTTGCGATGAACTTGTGCGAACAGGCCGCAATGAATGAAGATAAACCCGTACTTATCTTCAGTCTCGAGATGCCGTCAGAACAGATTATGATGCGTATGCTGGCCTCCTTGGGTCGTGTTGATCAAACCAAAATCCGTACTGGTCAGCTCGATGATGAAGATTGGGCGCGGGTTTCATCGACCATGGGGATCATGCTCGAACAAGGTAAAATGTATATCGATGACGGTTCGGGGTTAACGCCGACCGAAGTCCGTAGCCGCGCGCGTCGTATCGCCCGTGAGTACGGTGGTTTATCTATGATCATGATAGATTACTTGCAGTTAATGCAGGTGCCCGCCTTAAAAGATAACCGTACCTTAGAAATTTCTGAAATTTCACGCTCGCTGAAAGCATTAGCAAAAGAGTTGGAAATCCCGATTATTGCCCTGTCGCAGCTTAACCGCTCGCTCGAACAAAGGGCCGATAAACGTCCTGTCAACTCGGATTTACGTGAATCGGGTGCTATCGAGCAAGATGCGGATCTCATCATGTTTATTTATCGCGATGAAGTGTATAACAACGATTCTCAAGATAAAGGCACGGCAGAAATCATCATTGGTAAGCAACGTAACGGCCCCATTGGTCGGGTGCGGCTCACTTTCCAAGGGCAATTTTCGCGTTTCGATAATTATGCTGGGCCGCAGTTTGAAGAAGATTAATTGACTTTTAAAAACAGTCAGTTTGCGTTTGCAGAAGATGAGCTGTATTGATGTATTTTTTTATATCCGTGACTTTTTATTTCCTGAGTAAACAAGGTAAATTTTGAACCCTTTTCCCCGTGCAGAAATTAGCAGTAGTGCACTGCAAACCAATCTCGCTGCGTTGCGTCAACAGGCACCAGCGAGTCGAATCATGGCCGTTGTTAAAGCGAACGGTTATGGTCATGGATTATTGAATGTCGCTAATTGTTTAGTCAGTGCCGATGGCTTTGGCCTAGCACGATTGGATGAAGCCTTAGAATTACGAGCGGGCGGCGTGACAGCGCGTTTGTTATTACTAGAAGGTTTTTTCCGTGCCACCGATCTTCCGTTACTCGTCGGGCATGATATCGACACTGTAGTGCACCACAGTTCTCAGCTTGAAATGTTAGAGCAAACTGTGTTGTCAAAACCTGTCACTGTCTGGCTTAAAGTGGATTCAGGCATGCATCGTTTAGGTTTTACGCCCGAACAATTTTCAACGGTTTACGCAAGGTTAATGGCCTGTCCAAATGTGGCAAAACCGATCCATTTGATGACACATTTTGCCTGTGCGGACGAGCCTGAAAACACCTATACCTCAGTACAGATGGCGGCTTTTAATACGTTAACGGCAGGCTTGCCCGGATTTAGAACCTTAGCAAACTCTGCTGGTGCCTTGTATTGGCCTCAGAGCCAAGGCGATTGGATCCGTCCTGGTATCGCACTCTATGGTGTATCTCCTGTTACTGGTGATTGCGGTGCGAATCACGGGCTAGTTCCTGCGATGGAATTAGTATCACAGTTGATTGCGGTACGGGATCATAAAGCCAATCAGCCAGTGGGCTATGGTTGTTTCTGGACCGCGAAGCAAGATACTCGTTTAGGCGTAGTGGCGATTGGTTATGGTGATGGTTATCCTCGCAATGCACCGGAAGGCACACCCGTGTGGGTCAATGGTCGCCGCGTACCCATAGTAGGCCGTGTTTCTATGGACATGTTGACCGTTGACTTAGGTCAAGGTGCGCAAGATAAAGTTGGGGATAGTGCATTGCTGTGGGGTAAGGCATTACCCGTGGAGGAAGTCGCTGAACATATCGGCACTATCGCTTATGAATTAGTTACTAAGCTTACGCCAAGGGTTGCTGTTTGCTTAGCTTAACCCTGACAAATGGAAGTATTTGGGGACACTTTTTAGCAAGAAAACGGTGATTAAACACCGTTTTCTTTTATGTAAAGTGTCAGGATGAATAATTGCCTCTACACGAATGGTTACTGCAAATAACACTATGAATTATAGTTATTTGTTAGCGGGAGAAGTATCGAACCTGTAGGGCTGAGATAAGCAAAATAGTGGTTTGCAGTTCATCGTTGGCGACGCAATATGTTTTGGACCTGAGGATGAAGCTGTGCTGAACTGGTGTTAGGCGGCAAAATAGACGATAAAAATATCTCAATTCAGGTTACGGTAAACCAGCCGTTCTGATCTTTGTTATCTGGCTTTAAATAAGCGAATGAAACATAAGATCCAGAGCGACAGGATATTTAATGTATTTTGAGCTGACTGGCTTGATGCATTTAAGCAATTAGTTTTCAAAACATATTTCAATATAAGCAGTACCATGCGGGCTTGTAAATGGCATGATAATCTTAGTGCCATTAGCTTTATGGGAAATAGTATGGCCTTTTCCTGATACGACCATAGGAGTGGCCATTTCAAATTCATAGCCTTTTTGACCCAAAAGATTTTTTGCGCCACCAGTCACCATATTCGTAATTTCGCCTACTAAGTCAGTCACTTCCTCGTTAATTTTACCTGGGTTTTCGCCCAGCATATTCTGCATTATCTGCAAAACAAGCTTTTGTTCGAAGGTAATCGACAGTGATCCTTTTGTTTGGGGTCCAACAAGACCTATTAGGCCGGACACATCACCCTTAGCTAAGTTATCTACTTTGATTTGGGGTTTGCCCGGCGTCAAATCCATGCTCGCCATCGTAGATATGACATTGAGCAAAGATTGGAGGAAAGGATTAATAAAATTAACGTTCATGCCTAAGTTTGTCCTCTTTTGAGCCTAAACCATGGAGTAATGGCATTGCTTAAGGCTATTAGAAAAGTTGCTTATCGACAGCAATCTTGATCACACTCTATCAGCTTAGATGAGACAGCTATAAATGTGAGGCTAATTTAAAGATATTCTTATCATTTATCTGAGTTATAGGCAGTTAAAGCTCCAGATAACCGTGTCCTTTATTGTTTAGACCGTTTTGTATGATGGTTCATAAGTTTGCTTGGAAGACACTTATCGTCAAATAGCGTTGTTTTACGTCTCATACATACAAAAATGGGCTGCATTAGCCCCATTCATAGTGGCTCATGAGTGCCGATGCTGCAAAGTTTTTTAGCCTTTTTATGGAGTAACTCGACTTTTATTTGCACTTAACTCGTGAGAAGGCGTTGCTACTCAACTCTCTATCCCATCGCGTCTTACGTAATCCCATTTTATATGGCTATTTTCGGCATTGTGGAGTGCTATCAAAAAGGCGTCTTGGCCTTGAGCGTCTTAGCTGACTCTGTAAAAGTGCGATGTTCGCTGTAAACTGTCTCACTTTTTGCTTCACCCTAACGACGCATTTGTAGTGTGTTGTTCAGTACGTGTTTGCGAGTCAATTACTGGGTACTGGAAACACCATCTTGAGCGCTTAATCCAATAATTTGGGTACCTCACAGGATACTTAGCAATTAGACCAATGCACAAATATGTGAAAACCGCTTAATAGAATGTGAGAGTGATGATTCAATCTAAAATGAGTAAAACCCCAGTTATATCAACTATTCCAATCGACAGAACCTTTTCCATTGCGCCCATTTTGGATAGGTAAGATTTTAATTTAACCATTTGATTTATATAAGGTGGTTAAAAGTGTGGTTCACTATAGGATCACCGATTTTAAAAAGTTGTTTCATGGTTCCCCGCTGGTGATATGATTGCTCAATAAACATTGAGGTGATCTATGGATAGAAAATCTTTAATAATACTCGCGCTGGTGTTAACGAGCGGTCCTACTTTTTCGGCCTTTGCCGAAGTCTATAAATGTGCTGATGGAAAGTATCAAGCCGATCCTTGCGATGAAAATAGTCAGCCAGTTGATTTAAGTGGCGTCGGTAGCTTTATTAAAAGCAGTGACAGCATTTCTAAATCAAGCGTGGGTTCAAACGCTACTTCTGATAAGAAAAAAGAAATCAGTACCTATATCGAAAAACAACGCATTGCCCGAGAGATCACTCGGCTTGAGGCTGACCGCAAGCGGGTTATTACGGCGCGTGACCAGCGCTTACGTAATCTTCGTGAAAGTCGGCGGTATGCTAATAACAACTTAGCCGGTGCAACCTGGCAGCAAAGCTTAGCTCATGTAGTGGCACACTAATTTTGGCCACCTAAATAGAGGTGATATTATTACCTCGTAGATGACTTTAGGTGAACACATGAGATCGACAACCAGAAAAACATTTAGTGCTGAATTCAAACTTGAAGCAGCCCAATTAGTCCTCGATAAAAACCATAGCATCATCGAAGCTGCAAAGGCGATGAACGTAGGTAAGTCCACTATGGATAAATGGGTGAGACAGTTAAAACTAGAACGCCAGGGTGGCACACCA